>CAZNVQ010000006.1:0-37887 GCA_964576425.1 uncultured Flavipsychrobacter sp.
CTGCAATAATGACTTTCAAGCCTCTTTGTTTCGCTTGTTGTGCATAATCAAACATGATTTGAGGGCTTCTATGTGCAGAAATAACTTCAAACTCACAAGCAACACCGAATTCTCTCAAAACATTCATTGCAGGTTGCATAACAGTTGCATCTGAACTACTTCCCATAATAATGCCAACTAATGGATTACTCATAAATTAACTAATTTTTTCTTTTACTATTGTTGCCACTTTTATAGTCTGTTCCAACTCGTTTTGAAGCACAGTTATATGTCCCAATTTACGACCTTTTTTTTCTGCTTTTCCATACCAATGAACATGAACACCTTTTGTGGACAACAAACTTATTACATTATCTTTCAAATTACTACCATATTCTGATTTACCAATAATATTAATCATTACTGAAGGGAACTTAATATCAGTTTCACCTAGTGGCAAATCTAGAATAGCACGAAGCAACTGCTCATATTGTGAAGTGATGCAAGCTTCAATCGTGTGATGTCCACTATTATGAGGTCTCGGAGCAAGTTCATTTACAATTAATTGATTATCGTGTGTTACAAACATTTCAACCGCAACAATGCCTACTAAATCCATTGCCTGAGCCACTTTTACGGCTAATGCTTCAGCTTGATAAGCAATTGAATTAGGTAAATTTGTTGGACAAAGTTGATAATCAAGAATATGATTTTGTTTGTCGAAAACCATGCTTACGGCATCATACACTTTTGTTTCTCCTCGTTGATTACGAGCCACCATCACAGCTATTTCTTCTTTGATGGAAACAAAATTTTCAGCCACAGAAGGGGCTGTAAATGCATGTTTAAAATCTTCTTTCGATTTCAATAGCATCACTCCTTTTCCATCATAACCATCTCTACACAATTTCAAACAAATAGGGAAATGACTAATTTTATTTGGCAATTCATCAGGAGTTGAAATAAGAAACCCAGGAACAACAGGAATTTGATGCTGAATTAAAAACTGTTTTTGTTTGAATTTATCTTGAATCATTTCAATTAGCTCAGGAGCCGGAAAAACCTTTTTACCCAAATCACGCAAAGCTTTCAGCGCCTCAACATTAACTGCCTCCTTCTCAATTGTGATGACATCTAATCCTTGTCCGAATCGAAAAACATCATCATAACTTAATGGATCACCATGAACAAAATGACTTGCATACATCGAACAAGGAGCTTTAATATCTAATTCCAAAACATTAATTGGAATACCAAAGCCAACAGCAGATTGTATGAGCATCGCCCCCAATTGCCCGCCACCTAAAACCCCAACTTTTTGAGAAATCATGCTAAAAATTTATTGGCGCAAAAGTAAGAAAGGACCCATGAAGAAAGTCAAAATGAAAAAATTATATTATATTTATATGAAAAGTGAAAAATCTTAATTAAAAGTATTACTCTCAACATCAATAGACTTCCTATATAAATTTGTAATTTTGTCCTTAAATTAATATAAATCATGGCTATTATTTCTCGAATAGAAATGAACCCTAATCTTTATCTTAAAAATCCTGAAAGCTCTGATTTAGGACAAAATATTATTAAAAAAAGCGTAGCATTAATAGCAGAAATCGGATTTGAGCAGTTCACATTTAAAAAACTCGCAAATCAAATTGGAACCACTGAAGCAGGTATTTACAGATATTTTGAAAACAAACATAGATTATTAACTTATTTAACAACTTGGTTTTGGAATTGGCTAGATTTTCAAGTAGTTTTTGAGACCAACAATATAAACGATCCAAGAGAAAAAATTGAAATCATCATTCAATTATTAACAGATAAAATTGAAGACGAACACATAAATAAATTACACCAAGTTGTTATAGATGAAGGCGACAAAACCTATTTCACAAAACATGTAAATGAAGACAATCAAGCTCAATTTTTTAAACCATATAAAGACCTATGCAATAGAATAGCTAAAATTATTTTGGACTTTAATGCAGACTATAGGTTTCCTCATTCATTAGCTACTATGATTATTGAAACTGCTCATCATCAATATTACTTCCAGCACCACTTGCCATCATTGACTGACTTTGGAAACAATAAGAATCAAGATTCCTTAAAGCAATTTTTAGAAGAAATGGTGTTCAAAACTCTTAATTAATACTATTTGACATCTCCTGTAAAACCAGCGATTGACCAAATGAGTCCAGCTTGTGTTTTGCGCATTTTTGCAGTTAAATCCACCATCTTTTGTTGCACTTCTAACAATTTCATCTCTCTGGCATTTAACAAAAAAACTGTGCTTTCACCAACCTCGAACTTCATTTTTTCACCTTGAAAAAGCTGTTGATAATTTGAAAAAACTTGATTGAAAACTTGAAGTTGTTGATTCAAATTTTCAAATTGCTGTTGGTAATTGTTTGCTTTTGTTTTAAGCTGCCATTCTGTTTGCTGTTGGTCAATTTTAAGTGCATTCAATTTTAGCTGAGCCATTTTGTATGACCCTCTTGCTTCACGTAAAAATAAAGGCATCGATACTCCAAAATCTAGTTTATATCTATCTGTGCTAGGCATTAATAAATCATCTGAAAACTGACGTGACAAAGTATTAGCCTTGATATTTACTTTTGGATACAAGCTTTGCAATTTGAGCCTTTTATCGATTTGAACAAAATCTGTTTTCGCCTGAATCATTTTCATTTTTGGATGAACTTGCCAATCAAAATGTTTAATTTGTTCAATTAACCCAATTGCATTTTGAGCAATAGAAAATTCAGGAACTTCAGGAGTTATACTTGATTGCCAATCGAAAGATGTGTTGTTATCAAACCATAAAAAAGTTGCTAATTGCCAACCTGAATTTTGAAAACTCATCCATGCTTGCAATTGTTGTTGTTGAAAAGATTGCCATTGCGCGAGTGCTTCTATTGTATCAATTGCAGGTCGATTACCCATCAAATATTCTGATTTAATGAATGAAAATCTTTGCTTGTTGTTTTCAACTACTTGATTAAGAAAACTATAGATTTGATATTCTTTAACCCATTCATAATATACAGATAGTGCATCAAAAAATAAATCATTTATTACAAGCTGTCTTTCTGCAAAAGAAAGATTCATCATGGCTTGAGCTTGATGCAATGCAGCTCGCCTTTTGTCCATTATTATATCATTAGGTGATAATTTTATTCCAAAATAATTAAGTCGACCAGTTGTTGCTTCTGGATTCATGAAATATCCAGCATTATCGGTTGCACCAACAGAAAATTGAAGTCCATACCATGTTGGAATATTCAACTGAACATCATCGTAATTGAAATACTTTTTACCATCAAAAGTTTTTTGCTCTGAAGACCAATTAATTGTTGGATCAAAAGCGCCACGAGATTGCCTAACAGCTGACTTTGATATTGCTACATCAATGTTTGCTTGCAATACAACAGGATGATATTTTTGAACAATTGCCAAGAATCCTTGCTCTGAAAGTTTGGGGGTATCAACGACAGCAGCAATGCAACTAAACTGTTGCAAAATCAGTAAAACTAATGGGAATAAAAAACTACTTTTTCTTCTCATTTTTAGCTGTTTCAGTTTTGTAATAATTTGGTGGGAAACCATTGATATTTCGCCAAAGTTCATAACCAACCATAACATCATTTAGTAATGCTATTCCATTAGCTGCCGTACCTAATTTCAATTCATTTGGCCAAGGTCTAAAAGTTGAATCTTCAACAACAAGCACTCTAAATAATCCATTTTCACTTATATTAGATTCAATAGCGATAACTTTCCCAGCAAAGGTCCCGTAGGAAGCTTGTGGCCATCCACTAAAAACGAGTGCGGGAAAGCCATCGAACATAAAACGAACAGGACGACCAATTGATAATAACTGAACATCCATTGGCTCTACATACATTTCCACTGCTCTTTGTGCTTGTTTAGGAATAATGAGTCCAAGTCGTTCTCCCTCTTTAACAATTTCATTCAATCCTGATTTTTCAGCTTGAGTAAATTGACCATCCTGAGGAGCAATAATGTAGTACATTCCAGAACGAATGCTATAATTAGCATGTGTGTTTTCAAGTTTGGAAATATCAGCTGTTGTAGAAGCAATTTCACTTTGAACAGAAGCTTTTTCACCAGAGGATTTTGCAATTTTTTCTAGATATTCTTGTTGAATTTGATCTAATTCCATTTGAGCATTAACCAAATCAGTTTTGGTATTTATCAACTTAATCTCTGCACTTGTTTTTTTAGCTAAAGATGTTTGGAATGATTGATTTCTTTGTTCAATTTGTAACATTGAAGCCAATCCACTGTCACGCAAAACCGAAATACGTTTCAACTGTTCTGATGCAATTTTAAAATCATTGCCAGCAGCAATCATTTCCATACTGTCAGCAGTGATTTTCAGCGACAATTGCTTTAATTTATTTTCTAGTTGTCTGATTTTCAACTGCCTCGCTTGTGACATCGCCAAAATTTGTTGTTCTGTAGCTTTGACTTTTGAATGATAAAAATCAACACTAGTTTTTTTTGCTACAATTTGGTCATATGTTCTACCAACCAAATTAGGGTCTAGGTATGATTCCTTAACTTCTGTCAATTGAACCAATGTATCACCAGCTTTTACAAAATCGCCTTCTTTCAAGTACCATTTTATAATCTTACCCGAAATAATGGTATTGATTTCCTGAGGTCGATGCTCTTGGCGTAATGTTGTAACTGTTCCTTTTGCTCTAATGTTTTGAGTCCAAGGTAAAAACAAGATAACAATTAAAAACAATAATATCCCAATAGACCAACGCTTTACATTTGACTTTTTATCAGACAGATAAACCTCTTGAAAAGAATGGATTTTTCCAAAATCAACTTGTTTATCTTGAACTAATTTATTGATAATTCCTTTCATTTTATTTTGATTTTAATTGAAAATCTGACCATAATCCATTGAAAGTAATTTCACCTTGCTCAAGCATTAAAACCTTATTTGAAACCGATGCAAATTCAGGTTCATTATGAACTACAACAATTGTAGTTCCTTTCATTTCATTCAACAAATACTTTTTAATATTCTCAATATCTTCATAATCCAAACCTAACCATGGTTCTTCAAGTAATAATAATTTAGGTTTCTTTATGAGTGCGCGCATCAAAAGGATTTTCTTCACAATTTTTCCAGAAAGATGTTGTCCATTCTGCAATAGCTGCATGTCATAACCATCTTTATGCGTTGATACAAATTGGTCTAAACCTACCACTTTACTGATTTTGGATACCTCAGGTAATAATGAGACATCTTCATCCATCAATATGTTTTCAAGCAAAGAACCATGTATAATGTCATAATGTTGAAATAACACTCCAATGTATTTTCTCAAAGAATCGGTGTGATAATTTACAATCGGAATTCCATTAATAGTAAAAGTACCTTCATCAACATGATGAGTTCCCGCTAATAACTTTAATAGTGTTGTTTTGCCAGAAGAATAGCGTCCCATTATGCTCACAATCTCACCTTGGTTGATTTCAAAACTCAAATTCTTGACAACTTTTTGTTCATTCAAATAACCAAAAGAAACTTTATCGAATGAAATATTAATTTTTGTTTTTTCATCTAACTTGTAATCACCAGTTGCTTCATTTGGTTTTTCAAGCAATTCATTCACTTTTTCTAACGAAGTCATAACATCATAAACCTTCTCCAAACTTGAAATTATTTTTTCCACAGAACTGATAACGGTAAGAATAATAATTTCAGAGGCGATGAATTGTCCAATATTTATTTTCAAATCAATCAAAAGCACTACACCAACTATGAGCATAACAGCAGTGATTACCACTTTGAAAATTATAAGGGTCCAATATTGAGTTAACAAAATTTTGAAATGGGCTGTCCTTGCTTTCAAATAATTTGTGACATAATGATCTGTTCTTTCGACATGATAGCTTGTGTTTCTTGAAAATTTGAATGAAGTAACAGTTCTAGCTACATCTTGTAAGTAAGCAACAGTTTTGTATTTGTATTTGCTTTCTTGCATGCTAGTTTCAAAACCTCTTTGACCTGTAAAACGCAGAATGAGTAAAACTACAACCACCAACAAAACTCCAAATCCAATAAAAACAGGATGATAAAATGACAAAAGCAACAATCCAAAAAGCACTTGTAGCATAGCAGAAGGAACATCTAATAAGATTTTTGATATTCCTTTTTGCAATGAAATTGAATCTAAAAACTGATTGGTTACTTTAGGTAAATAATGACCTTCAACACTTTTAAGATTCAAGTGAGGAATTTTATAGGCATATTCAAATGAATACCTTAAAAAAAGTTGTTGTTGAATTTTTTCTATAATCTTCATTTGTGCCACTTGCATATATCCTCCAACAACAACTGAGGAAATAACCAATAAAATCAAAATTACAATCGAGGTTGAAATAGACCCTCCCAAAACAAAACTGATGATTGACTGAATTCCTAGTGGTATTGCTAACTGCAACAACCCAGAGAAAAAGGAATAAATGTAAATGGAGACGATTTCCTTTCTCTCAAATTTAAGAATTTCATATAAATATTGAATTGAATTTTGTACGTTTTTCACTTTCTATTAATTGTGACTTTAACAAAGATAGCTTTACTATCAATATCATAACTATTACTTCTATTGATAATCCTATATTTAACAAATTGTTTTATAAAAGCTATATTAAAATAATATAAATTAAAACAAGTATTTTACAACTATGTTTAGCTACTTGAAATATTTATTGTGAAAACATGCGAATGATGCTACAAATTTAGACCCAAAATCTCATTTTTCTCTTTGAAAAAAGAGCCATTTGACTACCTTTGTATCTCATTTCCAACGTTACATGCACGCATCAGTAAAAATTTTCTCTGGCACCCACTCCAAATACCTCGCTGAGAAAATTGCGAAGTCTTTTGGTAAGCAATTAGGAAAACTTGAAATTCCAAAATTTAGTGACGGTGAATTTCAACCCGTTTATCAAGAGTCCATCAGAGGCGACTACGTTTTTTTAGTTCAGTCCACCTTTGCTCCTTCTGATAACCTCATGGAATTGTTGATGATGATTGACGCAGCTAGAAGAGCTTCAGCAGGCTATATCACAGCTGTTATTCCTTATTATGGTTTTGCACGTCAAGACAGAAAAGACAAACCTCGTGTTTCGATAGCTTCCAAACTAGTTGCCAATCTTTTAACAACTGCTGGCGCAGACCGAGTTATAACAATGGACTTACATGCCCCACAAATTCAAGGTTTTTTTGATATTCCTCTTGACCATTTAGATAGTTCTGCGATTTTTATTCCATATATTGATAATCTTAAGATTGAAAACCTTATCTTCGCGTCCCCTGACGTTGGAAGCACGAATAGGGTTCGTGAAGTAGCTAAATATTTTGAGCTGGACATGGTGATTTGCGATAAGCAACGCAAACGCGCCAACGAGGTAGCCGACATGACAGTAATTGGCGAAGTGAAAGGTAAAAATGTAGTTCTTATTGACGATATCTGTGACACAGCTGGCACTTTATGCAAAGCAGCTCAAGTATTGAAGGACAGAGGTGCTTTATCTGTTCGCGCATTTTGTACTCATCCTGTTTTGAGTGGAAAGGCTTATGAAAATATTGAAAACTCTCATTTAGAAGAGCTTGTAGTTTGCGATACTATTCCTTTGAAACAAGAGAGCTCAAAAATAAAAGTGTTACCAACCGCAGAATTATTTGCTGTAGCAATTAGAAACACTTTTGAAAATAAATCAATAAGTTCTCTTTTTATGCATCACAGAAAAAAGTAACTTATAAAAATTTGTAAAACCGCCATTGCAAAATGGTAGCTTGTATAAACAACAAAATCCGTCTCCCAAAGGGATAAAATTTAAAACAGTTTTCAACGTACGGACGTTAGACGGATGATTCGATCGGCGCTGAAAACAAAAAGTAAAAAAAATGAAAAGCGTAAAAATTGAAGGCACACGCAGAAACGACTTAGGTAAAAAAGCATCTCGCCTACTTCGTTCAGAAGGTCAAGTTCCATGTGTAATCTATGGTGATGAAAACGTTCACTTTTCAGCTCCAACAATGGCATTCAGAACATTGGTTTACACTCCTGATTTCCAATTAGCTGAAATCACAGTTGACGGGAAAAATTATCGTTGTATCTTAAAAGATTTACAATTTGATGTTGTTACTGACGAATTGAACCACATCGACTTTTTGGAATTACACGAAGACCGCAAAGTAATCGCTAACCTACCATTGAAATATGTTGGCACTTCAGAAGGTGTTAAAGCTGGTGGTCGTTTCATTCCTAAAATGAAAACAATCAAAGTAAGAACATACCCTAAATATCTTGTTGAAGCAATTGAAGTAAGCATCGAAGGATTGCAAATTGGTGGAAACATTCGTGTTGAAGACGTAAAAGTTGAAAACATGGAAGTTATGAACTCAATGCGTATTCCAGTTGCATCTGTTGTTACAACTCGTGCCCTTCGTCAAGCTGAAACTGAAGAAGCGAAGAGTAAAAAATAATTGTAATCAATCTCAATACAGGAAATGGTTGCCGCTTTTGGTGACCATTTTTTATTAAAATTAGTTTCATTCCTTTTTATAAAACCGATTTTCCTGTTTTGATAAATGCTTGCCATGGCAGAAACATAGATTTGTGCTTTAAAGAACAATTCACAATGAACAAACATTTTGTAGCAGTCAATTACATCAATTGCTTACCTGAATATCAAGAAAGATTTGAATTTTTATTTTGTTCGCGTGCCAAAGCAATAGACCAATTTCCTGGATTTATTGAAATGCATGTACTCCGACCTAATGAATAAGAGGATAATTATTTAATTGTTAGTTATTGGACTTCAGAAGATGATTTCAAAAAATGGACTAACTCAGCCGCTTTTCTAGAAGTACATAAAAGAGGTTTTGCCGACTTAGCACAAGCGAAAGCAGAAGGAATGCCAGCACCAATGTCAAGTAAATTTAAAACGTATCAAATCATCACAAATTAGTGGGTTCATGTGGGTTTTAAAGTCAAAATCTTGGTTAAAAAAAATAGGCTTTTGGGGATTCCTGTTCTTTCTTTTGAAAGGAATTGCTTGGTTAGCTTTTGGAATTTGGGCAATAAAATAAATTTAATAAAAAAATCCCTTTCAACAGTTGGTTGAAAGGGATTTCAATTCTTATTACATTTTAATACTAGTTCGCTGAACGTGGTTTTTGATTTTTGAAATTTTCAGGGTAAAGAATGGACATGAACTCATTTTTTCCATTGAAAATTTGCTTAGCAACTTGTTGAATGTCTTTAGTTGTCAGCTTGTCAACCATCGACTCGTATTGTAAAGTGATGTTTTTATCTTCTCCCCAAAACATAATGTCAACAAGTGCTTCAGTCCAAAATCCATTTTCCTTAGACTCCGTTTTGTATGACTCTTTCCATTGATTTTTAACCTTGTCCAAGTCTTTTGCATCAGGACCTTTTTCTTTTAAAGTTATAATTTCTTCACTTGCTGCTTGCAACAATTTGTCCACGCTTTCAGGACCACAAGGTAATTGCATACTTAGATTGTAATGTGGATAAGGATATTTAACAACATTACCATAGTAGCCTCCAGAATAAATGCTACCAAGTTTTTCTCTCATTTCTTCAATCACTTTAATATTCAATACTTCAGCAAGAGCTTCAGTACCCAATTTAAATGATTCGGTATAAGGTATTTCACCATTGTAAGAAGCAATGATTAAACTTTGTTTTTCAGCACCTTTTTTCACATTCACTAAACCAGGAATAGGACGAACACCATTGTCTTTGAAATCAGGCTTTTTATTCATGACCGGCAAGCTTCCAATATATTTTTCCATCAAAGGAATAAGTTGTTCTTGGTTTACATTGCCCACAAACACAAAATGATATCCATCTGCACCTCCAAACTCATCTTTGAAAATCGATAATGCCCTTTGCATGTTCAACTCTTCAAAATCTTTTGCTTTAGGGAAAGGAACAGGCGCTAGTGGATTATTTTTATATAACACACTTAATGTTGTATCAAAAAATGCCACCTGTGGGTTCATAGTCAAAAACTTAATTTGCGCTTTTTGTTTTTCTACAAATGCTTTAAAAAGAGCTTCATCAGTTCTTGGCGCAGTTAGTTTTAAATACAAAATTTGTAGCATTGTTTCCAAATCGTTGACATTACTATTCCCAGAAATCACATTCTCAATTCCTTGCATGCTCATAGAAACTTTAGCTGTTTTACCTGCTAAAATTTTCTCTGTTTCAGTTGGGGTGTAGTCGCCATAACCCATTGTAGCCGATGTTTGCACTGCATATTTTGCATTACTCTTGTCAACAACACCATAACTGTTTGTACCACCCTTTTTGATTCCTTTCATTAAAATCTCATCAGATTTAAAATCAGTTTTCTTCACACTCACTTTAATACCATTGCTCAAAGTGAAGGTTGTTGTTGCCAATTCTTTATCTTCTGATTGCGACACCACTTTCCCACTTACAGGCATTTTGTTCATCAAACTTGATGCTACTTTTTGTTCAGCCAAAGGCTCCACTTTTTGAGCTAAACCTTTTTGAGTCATTGAAAGCAAGTCGTTATTTGATGGAAGAATTTTACTAACAGGACCAGTTAACAAAACGAATATATTAGAATTACTCATCCATGTAGCCACCATTTGATTGAGTTCTTGCGTAGTTATATTTGGCAACAATTGTTTGTAATATTCATATTCGTTTTCAATGCCAGGAATTGACTCACCACTCAAAAAGTTGCGTACTAATTCCATCACTAATCTTCCACTTTCAGTATTGTTTCTTTCGTTGTACACTCTTTCAATGCTGCTCATCATGCTCTTTTTCGCCAATTCCAATTCTGAATTATTAAACCCGAATTGTTTTGCTCTTGCCATTTCAGCAGTCAAAGCATTGAGTGCTTTTTCAAATCCATCTTCACCGAATGAAGCTGAAGTAGAAAAGCTGCTAAAACCTCTTGCCCAATCTTCACCATAAGACATTTGTGCAAACGTAAATGGCGGCGTGTTACTCTTTGCTAGGTCGCTCAATCTTCTGTTGAGCATCGCTTGTGTTAATTGTTCCATCAACCCACGGCGATAATCACCTAATGTTATTTGTGCACCTGATTTCACAGAAGGATAAACAATGTTCAACTCAAAGTTGGTTGCTTCTTTATCTGTCACCACCATTGCTTCAGGCTTTGTGCGTGCTGCCACATCAAAGCTTTTGCGCTCTCTTACATTGGCAGGTTTTTTCAATCCTGAAAAGTGTTTCAAAATATAACGCATTGCTGTTGCAGAATCGATGTCGCCCGCTATTGCCACAGCTTGTAGGTCAGGACGATACCACTCGTTGTAGAACCTACGAATGGCATCGTATTTGAAGTTCTTCAAAATTTCATCTTTACCAATTGGGAGACGCTTAGCATATTTGCTTCCCATCATCAATTTTGGCAAATATTGTTGCATCATTCTATCGTTAGCACCTTTTCCCATTCTGCTTTCTTCCAATACCACGCCTCTTTCATCGTCAATATCTTTTGATGTTAACAAAGCATTATGTGCCCAATCTTCAATGATTTGAAAACCTTTGTCCAAGTTGCCTTCTTTATCTGTTGGGATAGGAAGGATATAAACTGTTTCATCAAAACCTGTATAAGCATTGAGGTCAGCACCAAATTGAACTCCAATTGATTGTAAGAAGCTTACTAATTCATTTTTGTGAAAATTCTTGGTTCCATTAAAATTCATATGCTCCATGAAATGCGCTAAACCTTGTTGGTCGTCATCCTCCATGATGGAACCTGTGTTTACAGCAAGACGCAATTCCACCTTTTTTTCGGGTTTACCGTTAGGTCGAATATAGTAAGTCAATCCATTTGGCAATTTGCCCATGATTACTTTACTGTCTTTGGGTAAAGCTTTAGCCAAATCCTGAGCTTCCGAGTAAAATGAAATACTCAACAAGCCAACACTCAATACAATTTTTGATAGATTAATTTTCATATAATATTATAATGATTTCTAAGTGCAAGTTGGCTTTTTTAATTCATTTCTAATAGATTATATAGTGTGAATTTTAGGGTTAAAATAAGTTCTAACCAATCAATTGTTTGTATTAATGATTTAGAAATTCCAATGGACAAATTTTGTAATTATCTTCGCTGCTAATCACCAACGAAAATACTTCAACACATATAAAATGGCTTTAATAAAATCAATTTCAGGAATTAGAGGAACAATTGGCGGTCAACCCGGAACTTCACTTTCACCAATTGATGTGGTTAAATTTACTGCATCCTATGGTGCATGGGTGCGTGAAAACGGAAAAGGCAACCAAATTGTATTGGGTAGAGATGGAAGAATTTCAGGAGAAATGGTGCGAAACCTAGTAGTGTCCACTCTTCAAAGTCTTGGATTTGATGTGCTTGACCTTGGACTCAGCACAACACCCACAGTTGAAATGGCGGTGAAAATGGAACAAGCAGCTGGTGGTATCATCCTCACTGCTAGCCACAACCCTAAAGAGTGGAACGCCTTGAAACTCTTAAATGGCAAAGGTGAATTTCTTAGCGCTAAGGACGGGCAATGGATTCTTGACCATGCTGAAAAAGGGGAACAAATCTTTGTGGACGTAAATAAATTGGGTAAAATCACAACTGATAATAAATATATTCAAAAACACATAGACGAAATCCTAAAACATCCTTTGGTGAATGTGGAAATCATTCGCAAAGCTCAATTCAATATTGTTGTTGACCCTGTCAATTCAACAGGTGCAATTGCAGTTCCTCAACTTTTGCGAGCTTTGGGTGTAAATGAAATCACCGTTATCAATGAAGAAGTGACGGGTAATTTCGCTCATAATCCTGAGCCGTTACCAGAGCACTTGAGAGAACTATGTCAGGTAGTGGAAAAGAAAAAAGCACATCTTGGCATTGCTGTAGATCCAGATGTAGACCGACTTTGTTTTGTTTGCGATGATGGAAGTTTGTTTGGAGAAGAATACACTTTGGTTGCAGTGGCAGATTACGTGCTAAGCCATAAAAAAGGAAACACTGTTTCCAACCTTTCCTCAACAAGAGCACTGAAAGATATTACTGAAAAACACGGTGGCATTTACACCCCTAGTGCCGTTGGCGAAGTGAATGTGGTGAGCAAAATGAAAGAAACTCAAGCTGTTATAGGTGGCGAAGGCAACGGTGGCATCATCGATCCCGAAATGCATTATGGACGAGATGCTTTAATTGGCATAGCCTTGTTCCTCACACATTTAGCTCAATTTGGGAAAAGCATCAAAGCATTAAGAAATACTTATCCCAACTATTTTATTTCTAAAAACAAAATAGAATTAGATGAAAGCGTGGATGTAAAAGCCTTGTTCATTAAAATCCAAGACAAGTATAAAAAGCAACCTATCAACACCGAAGATGGCTTGCGTATTGAGTTTGACAACGATTGGCTTCATCTTAGAACATCAAACACTGAACCGATTATTAGAATTTATGCCGAAAGCGTGAGTGAAACGATGTCAAATAATATAGCCAAAAGAATCATGGAAGATATTAAAGAATTGATGCGATAAAAAATATTAATACTTATTTTGTTAAAGCCGTTTCTTGAGAAGTAAGCAGCATTTTTTGTGAATGGAGGAATAAGTGAAAAAATTAATGAAAATTAGTTATTCACATTAAACAAAAAAGCCCACTCTAAAGAGCAGGCTATTGTTTAAGAAACATAAATATATAATTACCTTAATTTTACCAACCCAATAAATATGCAAAAATAAGTGGAGCAACAATAGTTGCATCACTTTCAACAATAAACTTAGGCGTATTGATATCTAATTTTCCCCAAGTGATTTTTTCATTTGGCACTGCCCCACTGTAGGAGCCATAAGATGTTGTAGAGTCGCTGATTTGACAGAAATAACTCCAGAATGGGACGTCATGCATTTCCATATCTTGATACAACATTGGTACTACACAAATTGGAAAATCACCAGCAATTCCTCCACCGATTTGGAAAAAACCAACTCCTTTTCCAGCGCAATTTGCTCTATACCAATCTGCTAACCACATCATATATTCAATTCCGCTTTTCATTGTCGATGCTTTCAAATCACCTTTGATGCAATAAGAAGCAAAGATGTTGCCCATTGTGCTGTCTTCCCAGCCTGGAACAATGATAGGAATGTTTTTTTCAGCAGCAGCAATCATCCAACTATGTTCCACAGGGATTTCATAGTGTTCTTTCATTGCTTCGCTCAGTAATAATTTGTACATAAATTCATGAGGGAAATATCTTTCGCCTTTATCGTCAGCATCTTTCCAAATTTTATGAATATGCTTTTGAATTCTTCTGAAAGCCTCTTCTTCAGGAATACACGTATCGGTTACACGATTGAAACCATCTTCCAATAAAGCCCACTCATCATTAGGGCTCAAATCTCTGTAATTGGGAACTCGTTTGTAATGCGTGTGAGCAACAAGGTTCATGATATCTTCTTCAAGATTGGCGCCTGTGCAACTGATAATTTGAATTTTATCTTGACGGATCATTTCAGCCAAAGAAATGCCCAATTCGGCTGTGCTCATAGCACCTGCAAGGGTCACCATCATTTTACCACCTTCTAAAAGATGTGTTTCGTAGCCCTTTGCGGCGTCCACCAAAGCAGCAGCATTGAAATGGCGATAATGATGTTGAATGAATTGAGAAATAGGCCCTTTTTGCATATCTTTTTTTTAGGGCGCAAAGATAAGGCTTAGTCATTTGTTTTAAAATGCAATGATTCCTGATTGGAAATTTGATAAAATTTTTATTTTAAAACTAATTACAATTCAGATATTTTGAAAAAAACATATCGAATTGTTTCATTTTAGACACATCGTTAAGCATCTTTGCAAGAAATACTAAATACCTTAAACTAAATTTATATGAGTAGTTTTTCAATTTACAATTTTGCCCAAAAGCGTGCCTTAGTTCGTGTCGATTTCAATGTACCGATTAAAAACGGGGTAATTACAGACGATACTAGGATGAAAGCAGCATTACCCACAATTAAAAAAATATTAGCTGATGGTGGAAGCGTTGTATTAATGAGTCATTGGGGAAGACCACTAAAAGATATTGAGAAAAAACCACATCTAACTCTTGCCGATTTCACCCTTGCGCCAATTGCAGCTCACTTAGGGCATTTGTTGCAACAAGAAGTGATGTTTGTGGCAGATTGCATTAGTGATGAAGCCAAAACAACGGCGGCAAATTTGAAAGCGGGTCAAGTTTTATTGTTGGAAAACTTACGTTACTACAAACAAGAAGAAAAAGGAGATGTAGAATTTGCAGCTACATTGTCTCAAATGGGAGATGTTTATGTAAACGATGCATTTGGAACAGCTCACAGAGCACATGCATCAACAGCTGTGATTGCCAACAATTTTAGCAAGGGAAACAAGCTTTTTGGGTTGTTAATGGAAGGCGAAGTGAAAGCAGCATCGCAGGTAATGAACCATGCTGAAAAGCCATTTACTGCAATTATAGGTGGCGCAAAAGTTTCAGATAAAATTTTAATCATCGAAAATCTATTGGAAAAAGCTACTGATATAATTATTGGTGGTGGCATGGCTTATACCTTCTTCAAAGCACAAGGAGGACAAATTGGTAATTCGCTATGTGAAGATGACCGATTGGAAATGGCTTTAGACTTGTTGAAAAAAGCTGAGGCTAAAGGTGTAAAAATTCATTTACCAATTGATAGCATTGCTGCTGACAAATTTGATGCTGAAGCAAATACACAATTAGTAAAAAGTAATGATATTCCTAAAGGTTGGATGGGTTTGGATATTGGCGCAGAAGCTGGTACGTCATTTGCCAAAGTGATTAAGAATTCCAAAACTATTTTATGGAATGGTCCAATGGGTGTGTTTGAGATGGAAAAATTTCAACAAGGAACAAAAAGTATTGCTGATGCTGTGGCAGAAGCAACTGCTGCGGGATCATTTTCATTAGTTGGTGGTGGAGATAGTGTGGCTGCTGTCAACAAATTTGGATATAATGAAAAGGTAAGCTATGTGTCCACAGGTGGTGGTGCTATGTTAGAATTCTTTGAAGGCAAAGTGCTTCCAGGTATCCAAGCGATTAAATACTAAATAAAGTTGGCACAATAATTGTTTTCTAATTCACGTTTTTAAATTTTAATAATTATGAAAAAAATCACACTTGTCGTTGTATCTCTATTGATGAGTTTATTGAATATGGCGCAAGACAAAATTTACACATCAATAGAAGAGAAACCTATTCTTGGAGAAATAGTTGAAATTAATACAACGGAAGTGAAGTACAAACCTAATGATAAACCATACCCAATTGTGACTGTTGAAAAACAAGATGTGATTAAAGTGGTCTATAAAAATGGAGAAACTTTGATTATCAATAACCCTACAACAGACCTAAGATTGTATAGAAAACAACATTTGTGGAATTTGAAGATGAATTTGTTTTCACCTATGTTTGGTCATACCCAATTATTTCTTGAACATTGTAAAAAACCTGGAAGAAGCGTTGAGTATGAACTCAATCTAATTGGATTAGGTAAAGATCAAAAAATGTTCATTTCAGATATCGGCTTTACTGGAGAAGATAGATATTATGGTGCTTCAGGAGTTGGTGTAGGTGTAGGTTTAAAAGTGATTCGTATGCCTGATTATTCAAGCGGGAACAATAGACTCATGCATGTTATGCAAGGAGCCTATATTAAGCCCGGAGTTTCAATTAATGTATATAATAGAAACTTTATTGCATCAAGCAATGCAATGGAAAGAAAATTGGTTTATGCCATTGTTCCCAATATCAACATCGGACGTCAATGGGTGTTGGACAATATTTTCTCAATCGAAATTTATGGTTTAGTTGGCTACAGCATTGACAATGTTCGTTCTACCCAACAAAAAGTAATTAACGATACAGGCTTTCCAACAATATTTAACAACAACGTTCCATTTACTGGATTTGGCTATACACGTTTTTCTAGTGGCGATGCTGGTTTATGTGCTGGTGCTGGTGTTAGAATTGGTTATTTATTTGATATGCCTAAAAAGAAAAATTAAAAAAACAAGTTTAATCCTATGGAAAGCAGCTCACACGAGCTGCTTTTTTAATTAAACAAAACTTATTACAAAAGTGTAACCCAATTCAAACCTTTAAATAATATTTAGATAATCTTTTGGTAATCTTCTATTAACCTTAAATTCTAAATCTTTGAGAAATTGATTTAATGAAACTAATATCTTTTATAGCTGCTGCTTTGCTGATTCTATGTAATTGTAATATTTCTTCAACTAAGAAATATAAAGTATTAAGCAAAAAGGAAAAGAAAGTATTGTGTGAGGAATATAGAATTAAACTACAAGGAAAATGGTCATGGGAAAGCGACACAAGCTTCAAATATGTAATTGATGGAGACAGCAGTTTTTACATAAGTGAACATCACAACGACAAAAAAGATGTCTTTATACTAAAAACTAAAAATTGTAACGCAAATGCGAGATACGATTCTACAGCAAAAAGAATGATTGGTCACGACCCTATTTATATAAACACATGGAAATTAAAAGATGGTAAGCCTTACAGTAGAAGATGCTTGGCAATCATATATGTTGAAGATGAAAAACTATCCTTGTTAGACACAGAAAACGGTTCAATTCTTAACTACAAAAAATAAGTTTCTGTTAGAAAATAAATGATTTTTGGTGTTGAGAAGTATTGAAATTTGTTCGAACTAGTTAAAGAGATATTATTGTTACTGAGTATCAACTTACTAGTTATACTTGATGCGTTGAATGAAAATGAGAGGTGACTTTTGGGTTAACCTCTTTTATTTTTTTCAATGTGGTTAAAAAATAAAAGTAATTTATTTTGCTTTGTAGCTGCTGTAATACTTTGACCTATTAATTACTTTTTTTGAACTATTTTTTTTTGTTCTAAGTGGTGATTTTAGCGGCAGCCCAAGCTCAAACCTTTCTGGGATTTCATTTTCTAAATTATTATTTAGTTTTCGGAATTTAACCCTAAGATTTTTTGTGTTTTTAACGAAATGAAATTGATACTTTATTGATAAATCATCTAAAGCACTTAAAAGGACACTATATTCTTCGTAAAGTGATTTGAGTTTATGAACTTCATTTTCTAATTCCTCAGATGAAAACATCTCCAATAGAATTGGATCAATATTGTCTTTAGATAAAACATAAATTATGTTTTCCATTTTGTCAATTAACTCTTGATGTTCCTTCTTTAAAACAAGTTTCATTTCTAGCTTAGATAGTTTCAATTAAAAATAAAATAGGCTGTATTAATTATTTTACAGCCCATTTTTACTTTGAAATTATTTTACGAAGTTTTTGATAATTTGTTCGTTATCTCCACTTTGAAACTTAATCATATAAACACCTGTAGGCAAGTAGCTTGCCTCAATTGAAGTGAAATCGTTATTGGAATTCGATAGATAACTTCCCGATTTCAAAACATGTCCTAACGTGTTTAAAATAGTGTAATTAACCTCACCTTTGCCAAAAGCAGTTGTAACATTAATTGTGTTTACGACTGGATTAGGATAAATGGAAACATTAAAGTCTCTGATTGCGTGATTCACATCGCCAACACTGACGGGACCGAATAAAGCAGTAAAATTAACATCATCAATGCCACCAATTGTGGAATATGTTCCAACATCACAAGTAGGTTTCCAGCTTATGTAGAAACTCTCACCTGGATTCACACTGATTGAGTTAAATGGAGCAGAACCAACAACAGCTTTGTAGTTATATCCTTCTGGAAAGCCCATATTTCCAGCATAATTATAAAAAAAACCATCAAGAGCATTATAAGCTGCAATCATAGTATAATCAAGCGATGGTATGTTGACCCAAGTTGCAGCAGGATCTGATAAACTATCTGCATCCAAGCTGTAGTAAAATTTCAATGTATCAACTTGAGTAGGTGCGTACTGATTCCAAGTCTCACCTCTATAATTTAATTGAAATCCACCGATTGCTTTAGAAAGATCAGTATTCGTGATTTTAGCTCCAATTCTAGGATTTGGGAAAAACACTTTATGAATTTGCAAACCAAGTGCTCTGTCAGCAGGATTTGGACTAGATAAATAAGACGGTGCGTTTGCAGCATCATCTCCAAGACTAAAAATATTTGGATTTATTCCACCAAATAAATCTGTACCATAATAACCATCCGCATATGTTGTGTTTCCTACTTCTTTGTAGTACCAACCATGAGGCATGAAAGTATTCATTGACCCTGAAATAGCAAGAGAATCAAAATTCTGATTGTACGAAGCATTAGTTTCAGACAAATTAATGCTTTGAGCTTGAGCTGAAAATGTTCCTATTAGAACAGAAAGAGCGATGTAAATTTTTTTCATTTTGTGTTTATTTACTACCAAATAATAATTTTAATTTATAAATTTCTGCGGGGCTTCCAAAATCACAACCTGGCTCACTAGAAAGATAATCAAAAGTGAAAGTTTGAAATTCTCCGCCAACATTATTGCTAATTTGAGCTACACTGAAAAGGATATTGCTATAACAATAATCCTGAAGTATAGTATTGGTGGAAGGATCGATTAATTTATAACCCAACCAAACATCTTTGCCATCTTCTTTCAAAGAACAATCTGGTAATGGTATATAAGAACTTAAATGTCCATTTGATAATTCAATCGAAGTATCCTTTACCTCATAATGATCATCAACAGTACCAACAATCTTATAGAATTGAAGTTTTAAGGTTGAAGGCAATGGCGAAAGATCAGTTGAGTCTAATTGTAGATAAAATCTTGTATTGATATAGCCAGAATCTGCTGCCACTATGTTGTCATCACCAAAAGAAGTAGAAAAAACAGGTAATTTGTTTTTTTCAAATTGAATGAGATAAAAACGATTTAAGCTTTTCAAAGTAATAAGCGTGTCAACAATCAACGAAGTATCGTTGCAAATGATTTTAACATGAGCTTTCTTTGATTCAGGCATGTTAAATTGCTGTGTGTAAATAGTTTGCAAATAGGTTAAATTTGCCACTTCCATTTTTTTCCAACTTGAGTCATCAATTATTAGGTTAACAGTCATTGTGGGATCAACTGTGAACGATTTAATTTGAATAGTTGATGTAAACTGATTTGTTGCTAAAAAACGCTCGTTTTTATTACAAGAAAAAAATGAAACAAAACAAAAAGCTAGCAATAAGCGATAAGAAATAGACATTGCTTTCATACTTAATTTTATAAGTTTAGTGAAGGCTATTCAACCTTCACTAAACCATCATTATTTAATCTAAAAAATATAAATATTATGGGGTGAAATCAACCCATGATTCATATAACCAGTTGTTAGCGAAATCAGAAATAGCACCTCTGAAATTCACCACTTGGAAACCTGTTAAATTAACATCGAACTTAGCACCTGTTTTTAACGTTGACCATTTTGGTTCCAAACCAGTTGGAAGCGCATTTGGATCTAATGGGAATGGATTTGTAAGAAGCAAAGTAGTTGCTGAAGCGCCATCTCTCAAGTTTGCATTTGTAGAGATATAGTGATTGTTAGACAATGGTTGTGTAGTAACAGCACCTGTTGTAAACGTACTTGCAAAACCAATTGTTACGTTGTTTCTCCAATCGTAGTTATTTGCATCTGGTGTACCATTAGTTTTCTTCTTGTTCATATGAGCAACAGTAGTATCAGAAGTTAAATTAGCAATCAATTTGTAACCAATAATTACAGAGTTACGAACTGTGAACTTAGTCCTTCTTCTCCATTGGTTACCAAACCATAATCCTAATGAATTTGCAGTTGTTGAATCTTTTGCTCCAACTAATGTCATGTTAGAAATTACTGGCCAAGTATATGGAGTTACAGCTGTACCAGTAGCATTATTATCTGACTCAATTCCATTTGGATTTGCTGAATATAAACCTGAAGTTAAACCTGGGATATTCTCTGCAATTACACCAACTAAGAATTGAAGACGACCACGGAATCCAAAATCAAAATCGAATAAATCATCATTGTTTGCGTATGAAATCAAGTGTGTCGAATTAACTCTACCACCAAACCACTCAAATCCATCATCAGCACCATAGATTGATTCAACGTGATTAATGATTGTTCCAGCGCCAACACCACCAAGTGTTAAACCATTCAATTCATTATCTGGAGTAACTAACGCACCCGCATATTGAATTCTGCAATAAGTGAAAATACCAGAATTATCTAAATCATTACTTCCACCATAGTTGATATCCACACCAGCTGGTGCTGTTGAAGCAGTAATACCCTCAATCGCTGGATTTGTTTGATTGGTAAGTGCATTACCTAAAATTACAACACCACCCCAATCGCCTGGCATAGCATTTGGATAAGTTGCAGCTGAGAAAATAATTGGTTTTTGTGCAGTTCCTTGTGCATAAATTTTACCACCTCGAGTAATTACGATAGCTGTTGCTTCAGCTGGAGTTGATTTCTTAATTCCAAGTACAGTTGTACCTTTTTGAATTGTTAACACACCACCATCTTTTACAAATAGTTTTGAATTCAAATAATACAAAGTATCACTTGATAATTTCAAAGTGTCACCAGAATTAACCACACCACCTATGGTGTCAATTCCAGTCCAAGTTGTTTTTGCTAATGGATTCTTGTCAACACCATTAAGCATGTTTTGTTCTTTAGAACAAGCCGAAACTAATGTTGCTAAACCAAGAGCAACAAATAGATTTTTGTTCATTTTTTTCATTTTTGTGTTTTTTATATTTGGTTAAAGAAAAACTTATATTAAGTATTATAATTGCCAACTTAAGACCAAGGATATGTTTGAACCTTTATAAGCCTTGTATCTTACAGCGTCTTTTTCAGGATTGAAGTTTGTACCCTTTGGATCTTTATTGTCAATAATTTCAGCTTGATAATCAGGTGTATTACCAGCATTTTGATATACTATAAATGCTTGTTGTAAAATGTCTGATATATTAAGTTTAACATCAAGCTTATTCTTTAAAAAGCGTCCATTAAGTTGTAAGTCAATAACATCTCTAGGATTTTCAAACTGATCTTGAAAAGCATATGGTGCACCAGTCACTAGTCTTGGACCAAAACGATTATAAGACAATTGAATACCCCAAACATCTCCTTGATAACCTAACCCGGCATTTAAAATGTAAGGTGACAACCCTTGTAGAGGACGCTTTCTTTTTTGGTCTGAATTACCAATACTGTCAGGGTTCAAACCTGATGAAACTGCAACTAATCTTGCTACATCAAATTCAACATTTGAAATTAAATATGAAGCATTACCATTGAAATAAACATTCTTGAGCCATTTTGACGAAGGTTTAATAAAACCTAGTGATTTTCTCCAATCAGTTTCAATTCCATAATTTACAGAACTAGCTAAATTGAAGTAAAAATTAAGAGCACCACCAGAAACAACTTGCTGAATTAACTCAACTGGATTTACAAACTTTTTATAGAAAACTGAAGCTGAAAATACCTCTCCTGCATTTGGGTACATTTCGTAACGTAAATCAACATTATCAATTTTAGTATCTTTCAAACCTGCAACCCCGAAATAAGGTGTATACTCATAAAAATCATAATAGATAAATGGTGAGCGTTCTCTGAAATCTGGTCTTGCTAGTGTTTTAGAATAAGCAAAACGAAGATTTGATTTTTGAGTTAAGTTGTAAACTAAATTAATTGAAGGAAGAAAATCTAAATTGTCGTATGTTTTGAGTTCATTCTTAGTTTCTATTTGACCATTTTTATATGCAGTGTTTGCTGTTGTCACTTCCATGATATTCTTTTCCATGCGAACACCACCAATAAATCTCAGATTTTGACTTAATTTCATATCAGTCATAACATAAGCTGCATGTAGCTTTTGAACTCCTTGATAACCCTCTGGATCATTGGAAAAAGATGGACCAGAAGGACGATAGACTAATCCATATTCACCGATGTATTTTGAATCAGCAATAAAATAATCTGGTCTATCATAAATCTCATCTAAAACCGTTGACTTAGGTGTGTATTGAAGCTTAAGTCCATTGAACAAATACTCAGATGACCTGTAAAGCCCTTGATATCCGAATTTCAATTTTTGCTCTTGATCAAACAATTTAAATGGATAAGTAACATTGATTCCATAATTATACCTTGTTTCACCAAGTGAAGCATTCATCAATGAAAGACCGCCAAATGAAAGTGAAAATGAGCCAGATGCTTCAGACAATGCATAACTTTTATTAACTAAAATTGAATTGCGCATATCTGGTTGCAATCTTGATAAATTGCTTCTATCGATATTCCAATTGACTTTTATTCTTTTTGAAGTCAAAACATGTTCACCTTCAAACTTATTTTGTATCAAACTATTTATTGTTACAATGTCAGTATAAGCATCTGCTCTATTTAAAGCACTTAAAATAGTTCCTGATAAAATTTCTGTGGTATGATTTAGTTTTCTATTGAAAAGGTTCTTAAATGAGATTTTTGAATTTTTTGTTTGATAAGCAACATTGAAAAGAACTGCACCTGTAGTATTCAATTCATAGGTAGCTCCATTTAATCTGTAGTCTGAAATACGAAATCTAATATCTTCATCAATCTTTGCTTCATCATGGCGATAAGTAATTGAACCAACGAAACCTAATTTAACTGCATTATTTAGCTCTCTTGTTCTACCAATAGCAAGTTGGTAAGATTGTATAGGTGAATAATCGTAGCTATACAATCCCCAGTAATTGGGTATTTTACTACTCGACAAACCTAAATTTTTCCAATCTTTTGCAACAAAATATTGACCATACCGCTTGTCATTCCATTTTCCATTCCACCAATTACGGTCTTCACCAACTTGCCCATAAAACTCACTATTTGATCTCTTAACAGATAAAAAAGATTGGTTGATACTTATTGTGTTTATTCCAGAACTCAGTGAAAAAGTTGTATAACTTTTATCAGGAATATCTTTAGTTTGAACTTGAACAATACCTCCTGAAAATTCAGCAGGTAAATCTGGAGTTGCTGTTTTATTAACAACAACATTATCAATAAGATTACTTGGTAAAATGTCAAAAGAAAAATTTTTCCTATTTGGTTCGGTGCTTGGAAGTGAAGACCCATTTAACATCACGTTATTATAACGGTCACTCATCCCTCTAACCGTAACAAACTTACTATCCTGAATAGTTAATCCACTAACACGTTTTAGAATTTGTGCCGCATTATTATCAGGAGTTCGTTTGATTTGATCAGAACTTATTCCATCAGAAATAGAACTTGAGTTCTTTTGTTTACTGTATAAACCTTCAACAGAGGCCTGTTTGTAAGATGCCGTTACTAAAACTTCATTTAATGTTGTTTTTGATTTTGCCTCTTTAAGAACTATATCTAAATTGGTAACTGATTTCACATCAACTTGAACATCAGTAACTTTCTTAGTATCAAAACCTAAATAACTAAATGTAATAGAATATATTCCTGAAATTAGTTCTATACTATATGAACCATCAACTTGAGAAATACTTCCTCTATCAGTGCCTTCCACTCTAATCGTAACCCCTGGCAATGCTTCATTTGTTTCATCTTTAATTATTCCAGCAATTTTACCATTTTGAGCATTTACATTGAATGAAATCAATGTAATAAATAGTAAAGACAAACAGCTTTGAAAAGAGAATTTAGAATACATTTCTTTTAGATGCACAATTATAAATTTGTTTCAAACAGTAATTTCATTAAGAAAAAGAGAGCAATTATTAATTCTAGTTTTACTCTTATTCTATAACTAATTTTCTGAAATTTTAACAAAAGTATAAGCACCATGTTACCGAATCATTTAAGAATGATTACCTATAAATTGCCTATTTGTGAACATAATGTTATGCCAATATTACCAAGGTTCAAACCTTGTGGTTATGTTATTTGAATTAACTATTCAATCAAAAATGAATTAATAATAATTAATTAAAACCAACATAATAAGGAGTTCACAACGATGCATGTTCTTTGTCATCAAACTATTTACATGATTAAAAGAAATGTTAACATTGTTATCTTATCAGATATTCATTTGGGAACTTACGGTTGTCAAGCTGTTGAACTTTTAAAATATCTTAAAAGTATTGAGCCCAAAATGGTAATACTTAATGGTGACATTATTGACATTTGGCAATTTAGTAAACGGTATTGGCCAGCAGCCCACATGATGGTTTTAAGTCAAATCATAGAGTATATTACTAATAATGTTCCTGTTCATTTTATTCCTGGCAATCATGATGAACTACTTAGAAAATTCAAAGGATTTAATCTTGGTAGCTTGACAATTTCTAACAAGTTATCCATACAAGTTGATGGAAAAAAAACATGGATATTCCATGGAGATGCTTTTGATGTTGTGATGCAACACAGCAAATGGTTAGCTAAGCTTGGAGCAGTTGGCTACGACCTCCTTATTCATATCAATAGTGCCATGAACTTCTTTGCTCAAAAAATGGGAAGAGGAAAGTTGTCTTTTTCTAAAAAAATTAAAAACAGCGTAAAATCAGCAGTTAAGTTTATTAACAGTTTCGAACAAACTGTATGTGATATTGCAGCTTCAAATCAATATGATTATGTTATTTGTGGACATATTCATCATCCTGAAATGAAAGAAATCAAAACAGATTATGGAAGTCTACATTATTTAAATTCAGGTGATTGGATCGAACACAATTCATCCTTGGAATACAATGATGGAAATTGGATACTATACAAATATGCTGATGATTTGATAGCTCAAAGCATTTCAATAGAAATTGACCCTAAAAAGAAATCAAAAACTGATGCAATGGATTTGATGCAAAATATTATGGAAGAATTGAAAATCAAAAATAGCAATATAAACTTCAATACTGATAGCATTACTGATATTGAAGCAGCATAAACAATTAGATCTAGCTGTATTTAATAATAATATTATCTAGTACATGACCAATTGACTTTGATCTTTTGAATAATTCCATCAAGATTTGATACAAACTCAAAATTTTAATTAATTCAACTGCTTCAATATTTTCTCTTAGCAATTTATCATGTTCATTTTCAGCTAATTTAAACCCTAAATCAGCTTCTTTTTTCATAGAAATACAAGCAGCTTCTAAATTTCCAAGATGCCTTTCGTCCGATAAACTTTTTATGATTTTATCTAGTTGATTGACATAATTTGTGAAACTATTTGAAATTTGAATAAATTCAGCTGACAAAGTTGATATATTGAAATTAATCCTCTGACGACAAATAGTGTAAACAAAATCGGCTAAATAGTTAAGCGAAGTAGCTAAATCAAAAATGTCTTCGCGATAAAATGGCGTAAAATAGCTTTTGAATAAATTCTGTTTTAGGATTGCTACATTCTTTTGACAAACTATTCTTAAGTCTTTTATTTTTCCAATTTGTTCAACTAATGCCTCTTGATTGTCCTCTTTGATAAAATTAGAATAGCCTACATTAATATTCTTAATTGAATCTATGATCAAGTTGAAATCTGAATAAAAATTAACTTTCTTAGTTTCTGACATCATACTATTCATCTTAAAATATTCCAAAAACAAAGCTACTCTTCATTGTGGTTAAAATTTTGAATAATAAAATACGTAATGATTTCTTAACAATTTTAAAATAATACCTCAAAGCTTATTTCTTTGATTGGCAGTCACTACATTTTAAATTTTGAAAATTCCTTTTGAAATAATGATCTGAAATTTGCTTCAAATCCATTGAGAAAAATTGAATTTTAACACCACATGTAATACAATAATTATTTTGTGATAAAAAATTCTTTGCTTTTTGTATTTGAATCAATCCATTCTCACACGATTGAAGTCGGGATTGAAGAAACTCAAATTCTAGGCGGCTGTCAAAAGAAATTTTGGTAGATATTCCTGCTAAACTGAAAAGAACATGTAAACATTTTTGAGTAGCGCCACAGCTACAATCAGTCATAGTATACTTCGTATTTTCCACAATAGAAACACGATATATTTTACCTCTTTTCCCTTTGACATTAAGTTTATGGGTTTGAAATTGAACTGATTGCATTTAAAAAGTTTTCTTTTTTGAATAGCAAAAATCAATTTCAAATATTAACAAATTTGGTTCTCTAAATTAAATTTCCAATATTTAATATCGACTAACGTTTGATGTTGATATTGTATTAGAAAGACTTTTGACTTTTAAAAATTCTTTGTACCAATGTGCAGATTTTTTTAAAATTCTTTTTCCAGTATTATAATCAACATACACTAAACCAAACCTTTTGCTATACCCTTCTGCCCATTCGAAATTGTCCAAAAAACTCCAAATAAAATAACCATTTACAAGTACGCCATCTTTTTTGGCAAGCAGAACTTGATCTAAATAAGAACTAATATAATTTATCCTATCTTGATCATTAATTTCACCATTTGTAATCTCGTCTTTAAATGCAGCGCCACCTTCAGTAATAATGATATTTTTGACATTTGGATATTGAGCAAACCTATGTAGCATTTCATAAACACCTTTTGGATAAATTTCCCATTCCATATCAGTCATTGGTACTTTTCGTTTTTTAGCCTTAATTAAATTAGCACTTAAATAGGGCACAAATGGACTGTAGGATACAAACTCACGAGTATAGTTTTGTAATCCAATAAAATCTAGTACACCATGAATTAGATGAGAGTCGCCTGGTTGCATGTAATCTTCAATTTGATGGAGCAGTTTAAAATCATCAGTAGGATAACCTAATCCAAGTAGTGGTTCAATGAAAAGTCTATTTAAAATTACATCAACTTGTTTTGCCGCATCAATATGAAATGATTGATTACTAACAGGAAAAACAGGACTACATGAAAAAGTTGTTCCAGCTTTTAACCCTTTGTAGGACTGAATTACTTTAATTCCAATTCCTTGACATAAAGCAGCATGATGCACAGCTGGTAAGAAATATTTTAACCCTCTTTTACCTGGGGCATGAACACCCAAAAAATAACCTGCGCCAGTAAATACTGTTGGCTCGTTCAAAACCATCCAATTTTTTACTCTATCTCCAAATTTATCAAGACAAATTCTGATATACTCTTCAAACCAATACAAAATATCCCTATTCGTCCAACCTCCCCTATCCTCTAAAGCTTGTGGCAAATCCCAATGATATAAAGTAAGCCATGGTTCTATGTTAAGTTCAAGACAATAGTCAATAAGTCTGTCATAAAAGTCATCACCTTGCCAATTGATTTGCCCAGTACCGAATGGTAAAATTCTTGACCAAGAAATTGAGTGCCTGAAATTTCTAATGTTCATGAAATCCATTGAAATCAAGTCTTGAACATATCGATTATAAAAATCACAACTCGTATTGGCATTTTGGTTTTGCTTTAGTAGAATTAGTAAAAACATCCCATATTGAAATCCCTTTCCCATCTGACAAATAAGCTCCTTCAGTTTGGTAAGCCGACATCGAAGTGCCCCAAATAAAATCGGCACCAAAATCTTTTACATTCATAATAACAGATTATTCGATATCAAAAAATTTATTGATAAGGTATGTTCTAAATTCTTTAAACTTAGAAGGTAAAACGTTAGCTTTAATTTGTTTTCTATTCGCTAATTTGAAAATTTGATCTACAATTGAATCTGCTATATCTGGATATTCAAATAAAATGACTTTTTCATGCTGCAACCATTCTTTAACAATTAAACTATGTTTTTCTTTTAAACTTTTAATTACAGGAATCCCTATAAGCTTTAGTGCTTCTGCATTACACTGCTGCTCATATTGTCCTTTCATAGGAATAACTAAAAGCTTTTTATGAAGAAAAAGAGCCTCTGAAGGAGTTTGAAATCCAGCGCCACAAATTATTCCTTTTGCTGTGGCAAGATGTTTTAAGAAAGGTTCGTTCTCAATTTTTCTAATAGTTACATTTTTAGATTGATAAGTCTCCTTTGTATGTTTTGAAAAAACTATCCAATTTTCTGTATCAAATTGATTTAAAAACTGAATTATTTTTTTATCAGAAAATGCAGGCAAATAGACTATGTAATTATCTATTTCACTTGTTTCTAATGAGCGAACTTCATTTCGAATCAAAGGAGTAAACAAAGTTTTATCATAAGCTAAAAAATGAAAACCAATAGAATGATTTGTTGGTGCATAAAATTTTAAAACTGCTTCACCAATTATATCATTTTTTGAAGGTCGAGGAGATTTTTTGTTTAAAACTGCAACTTGATGACTAATACCAATGCAGTTAACTTTTTTGAAATAACAAGCCCAAGCACTAATTGGTTCAAAATCAGAAATAACTAAATCATAATTTTGGACAGGAAGTTGTTTAATTTGTTCATAAAAATTTCTCAGCTTATTTTTCTTGTAAGTCTCTAAATAATCAATTCCTCCACTTTTCCCAAAAACAAAACCTAAACCATTCAATTTATATTTAACTGGAAATGTTAAACTAATTTCAACTTGCTTACCACTAATAAGCACATCAACTGTAGCATACTTTTGAAGCCTAGGAATTAAATCTCTCGCAATTGTAATGTGTCCATTACCTGTTCCTTGAATGGCATATAATATCTTCATTTAAACCTTTACCTCTTTTAGAAAATAGCTGATAAAAAGGTCAAATAAAACAATTGTGTTTTAGCTAATTGTTATTAAAACATTACACAATTCTTAATTAAAGAAGTTCAAAAACTAATTTTCAGAAACTAAAATTTAATATAAAAGTGGATTGTAAAAAAAAGAGTGTCGCAATGGACACTCTTACACTTAAAATTTTAGCAGCGGAGACGGCGAGATTCGAACTCGCGATACAGTTTCCCATATACACACTTTCCAGGCGTGCTCCTTCAACCACTCGGACACGTCTCCATGAAGGTGAACAAAAATAGGGAAAACAAGCTGTTATGAAAACATTTTTTTAGCGTTTACGGTGGTTTCATTGGCTACCACTTCAATATTCACCTCAAGAATATCTGCTATTTTTTGAGCGATTAAAGGAATATAGCTCGATTCATTTCTTTTTCCACGATATGGCATGGGTGCTAAATAAGGTGCATCTGTCTCCAAAATAATCGAATTCAAGCCAACTTCATGGATAATTTCAGGCAAATTAGTTTTCTTGAAAGTCACCACTCCACCAATGCCCAAGTAAAAACCAAGAGACTTAATTTGGTTTGCCTCCTCAATTGTTCCACTGAAACAATGAAACACACCTTTCAACTGACCTTTTTGCTGTTGTTTTAATAAATCAATACAATCTTGCGTGGCCTCACGGCTGTGAATTACAATTGGTAAATCATATTTATCCGCAAGTTCAATTTGCTTTGAAAAAGCCATTTTTTGTAGTTCCAAAAACTGAACATCCCAATACTTATCTATTCCAATTTCACCAACTGCTGCGAATTTTCTCTTAGTCAACCAAGATTCCACTATAGCTAGTTCTTCCATCATATTTTCATTTACATAACAAGGGTGAAGCCCCATCATAGAAAAACAAGAATCTGGGAATTGAGCCTCTACTTGTAACATTGGCTCAATCGTGCTGCTATCACAATTGGGCATATACATTTCTTGCACACCAAGTTGCAAACAGCGATTGATAGCCTCTGTTAAATCAGGTTGCAAAGATTTATCATAAAGATGCGTGTGCGTATCAATAAATTTCATAAAATATTCGGAATAGCTTTACAGACAAGTTTTTTAGCTTGGCAAAATTCAAGGACTTTGGGCAAAACAAAGGATAATTTTTCAAATGCCTTTTGACTATCATGAAATACAACTATTGAGCCAGGTTCAATATTCTTTGATACATTTTCCCAACATTGTTCTTTTGAAATTTCAGGATCAAAATCACCACTCAAAACATCCCACATAATAATATTCATTGGCTGTATTCCAAACATCAAGCGGTTTGCAAGGGGAGATTTTATCTTACCGTAAGGCGGTCTAAACAATGTAGATTGAATATTCTTTTTAGCCACAATTACATCATTTAAATATCTTTTGTTACTAACTTTCCAAGCATTTAAATGTTGCTGAGTGTGATTGCCAATTGAATGTCCTTCCTGTTGAATTCTTTGAAAAATCTCTGGCTCAAGCTGAACATTTTTACCAATACAAAAGAAAGTTGCTTTCGCTTGATATTGTGCTAAAACATCTAATACAAATGGAGTTGCAATTGGATGTGGACCATCATCAAAAGTTAAATAAACTGAATTGGAATTTTCTTCTTTAATTGACCAAACCAAACCTTTTGGATATAATCTTTTGTGCCATGATTTAGTTTTTGTCCAATATAATCGCATGAAATATTCCAACTAGAAGTATGGTCGTTACAACAAAGAAATTAAATTATATTCAAAAAAGACAATTCCATTTCTCCCGCTCTTCCATCAGGCAAAATGACCTTAGCTTTATGACCGTTGATAGCCTGAATTTGAATAACAGTTCCTTCAGGAATCAAGCTTTTGTTATTGCCATTTATGAGCATTTGCTGAAATGGTGCGTCATGAACCATCACAACAGCTTCTTTATCTACAAACTTTCTTTGTGTGGTTACAAAAGCTAATAACAAACTACAACTAATACATAAAAATAAAACTATATTAATTGAATTAGGGTAAATAAAATTGGTCTTTAAGGTTTTTGTGATTAATAATCCTATAAAAGTTAAAAACAAAACAAGTGATAGTAATGTCCAAAAATTAGTTAAACCAATGTTTGTTATTGCTTTCCACCATTGAATAAAAAAAATATCTGGAAGTGCTTGAATTCGATTTGGGATTCGGTTATAAGTAAGTTCAAGATTGTCCTGAGCAGCTTTAAAATTTGGATCACAATGCAGTGCTCTTTTAAAATTTAAAACTGCTTGTCCAATGCGGTTAGCTTTGTAGTTGGCGTTTCCTAAATTGTAATAAACTATTGAATTATTAGGCTTAGTGTTTGCTAACTTTTCATACCAAACTATTGCTTCTTCAAAATTCTTTTGTTGGTAAAAAGCATTTGCTTTCTGCCAAATTTCACTAACTGACTCAAATGCCTTTACGGTCATAACTGAAATCAAAATGTATATAAAAAACAGAATTATTTTTTTCATGCAACAATACTTTCTTCCAATTCACTAATTAATTGTACGACATCGGTGTAGGCTGATTTCATCCCTTCAGCACTTGAACCTGGAGCATAAAGTGCAGTCTCGCATTCAGTTATCATTTGATGCAGCTTATCTTGAAGTGAAACAGGTACGTTTTTTTGATTCAGCGACTCAAATGCAGCTTCCCTGGAAAGAGAGGCAAGAGGAATATTTAGCTTATCACTTAAGTACAACCATATTGCTTTAGACACTTCTTCATAGAAAGCTTGTTTGGCATTAGTTTGCAATAATTTTTGAGCTGTTGCTAATCTTTTCAATGCCACTTTGTTCGCTCTTTTGTGACGTAGTTTCACCCCGTCTTTGAACAACTCTTCTTCTCTTTTCTTATAAAAACTTAGCCCAATGAAAGCAAATAAGGGCAAAGCATACATACTCCAGTAGCCCACTGAATACAAAATAGGTTCAGCCGCTGGTTTCAAAGAATCTAGAGGTGCAAGAATTATGGGTTGAACATCACCCATTTTAGAACGATTACTTGCGATTGATTTTATTTGTTTTCCTTTGGCAACTTGAACTTTTATTGAATTTGTTTCAATAGTTACAAATTTTCCTATTTGCGGATTATAGTAAGAAAAAGGAATTGAAGGAATTTCAAAATCACCAACTAAATTTGATGAGATTAAATACGTGATTATTTTAGAACCACTGATCGTTGTTGTGCGACCTGTTATTGTATCAATAATTTGTGGGTCATATGTACTCAAACCATTGGGCAATTTGATTTGAGGAGCTTCGATTAATTTAATGTTTCCACTTCCTGATATTGTTACGTTCAAGGTCAACACATCGTCTGTCGTCATTTTAGTTTTATCCACTTTAGCATCAATGGTAAAATTACCTACAGCATTTCCAAAGCTAGCGGGCTTTTGTTTTTCAGGCAATGGTAATACATTAATTTTGATTGGAGTACTTTTCAATTTCACAGGAATATCCTTGTAAGCAAGAGTACTAAAAACATCATCATTGAAAAACGGATCACTCATCATCAAACTTCCAAATTGTTGAAAGAAAGGATCGTCAAACATATCTCCAAATGGATTTCTTTGTTTAATTTTTTGCATGATGCGAGCTGTACCTTCAGCTTCAGCGGGATCTAATATTAGTACTCCTGACTGCTGCGGAAAAAGTGCGGATTTCTTCAGTAAAAAAACTTGATATTTCTTACCGTTTATAACCTCTTCTGTTGGTGGAAGGTTTCCATTTGGTCGCTCAAAATCTTGTGTCCAAAAACCATTGAGCGAAGGCAGTTTTGATATACCAACATTCATTGGCAAGCGAGCATAAAGCTTGTAGCTTGCTGTAATCTGTTCACCAACATATGCTTTTTGTTTATCAACATTTACTTTAATAAAAAGATCCTTTGAAATATCTTCATTGACTATTTCATCAAGTGGTACATTTTTATTTTGATTGGAAGGTTTCTGTGCATTTGGTGCAGCCTGACGTTGATGCATCATTTGTCTTTGTCGCATCATTGCAACAAAAGGATCATCGTCAAATGGATCAAAAGGTTGTGCAGACTGCCTTTGACGACTAGCTAGGCTTCCATTGACAACTTCAATAGTCAAACTATTGGATTGATATGTGTTGCCATCAGCATCTTTAACCGAAGCAGCGGGCACATGAAGCGTTCCAGTGTGTTTGGGCTGAAGAATGTAGGAATAAGTGATGCTTTGCGTTTGCACCATTTTATTTCCAACTATGGAAATGTTGCTACTTTGTTGACTGAAGGGACTTCCTTGAACAACATTAAAATCCTTAAAACTTGGTTGATTAAATGTTCTTAGATTTTGAACATTCTGAATGGTATAATCAACTTGAAGATCATCTTTTTCACCAATTTTAGATGCACTTGCACTTGCTGAAAAAACAGCAGTCTGTGCAAAGCCATTCAATTGAAAGAAAACGGTGAATAGACTTAATAATCCAACACACCTCATATTAATGTTACTATTCATAATTGACTAGTGACAAAAATAAATCATGAAACGCATGTCTTTATTGACACACGGTTAAAGGTTCGTTAAAAGATTTTTACTAATAAGAAAGAGATTAATTAAAAATAAAAAAAACACCAATATTAGTAGTTGAAAATAAATAGTTCATCAAAAATCTCCCAAAATTGGTCGCATAACAATCGTTTCTACATCCGTGTTTTGTGCCAATTGATAGGCTGCCCAAACCATTGAAGCTATATCTTTTGCGGGCATAAGTCTGTCTTTATCAACTTGTGCATTGGCCCAAGATCTACTCATTGTAGCGCCAGGCATTAATGCAGTAACCCTTATTCCTGTTCCAATTAATTCATGACGCAAATTGTCTGAAAACCCCATCAATGCGTACTTAGAGATACTATAAGAACCTCCGTTATCATATGCCTTCAAACTTGCCACAGAACACATATTGAAAATATAACCCTTTTTGTTGTTTTTCATGTTGGGCAACAATGCTCTAGTCAGATAATACGCACTGTATACATTAACAGACATCATCATTTCCAATTGACCATCAACTTCTTCGGCTAATTTGCCCGGCATGAAAATTCCAGCATTATTCACCAACACATCAATAGTTTGAAAATGTGATAAGACAAATGAAGAAAATGAAAGTACTTCTTCCTTTATGGAAAGGTCTGCTTTGAAAACATAAATTTGTTGGTGTGGAAAATTTGAAGTCCACTCAAGCTGAACTTGTTGTAAATCTTCCCAATTTCTAGCACAAATAGCTATCGACCATCCTTCTTCCAAAAACCTTTCTGCGATTGCCTTACCAATACCTTGTGTCGCTCCTGTTATAATAGCATTCATCTATTTTCCTATTTTAATTTATTTTTTACAAACCTATCATCTGTCAAACCATGTAAAAAAGCCTCTAAATCATCTTTCTCCATTTCTGTCAATCCTAATGGTGACAATAATAATGAATCACGATTTAATCCATTGGGCAAACTTGCATGTGGATTATCATAATAGTCAATTACTTCACGTAAAGTTTTCATGCTGCCATCAGGCATGTAAGGCGCTGTGATAGCTATGTTGCGCAATCCTGGCACTGTAAACGTTCCAATATCTGAACTATTTTTGGTGATCAAATAGCGCCCAGAATCATTGTGTTTTTTACCATCAAAAAGTCCAATACTTCTAAATTCATCTCCTGTAAAATCTGGTGTAAAATGACACTCAAAACATTTTCCTTTTTCCTTAAAAATGGTTCTACCTCTAACTTGTTGTTCGGTTAAACCATTTGGTTCATCATTCACCCATCTATCGTTCGGCGTATGTCCTGTTTCTAAAGTTCGTTCGTATGCAGCAATAGCTTTTGCCAAAAATTGCTTAGTTGGTTTTGACTTAAATACCTTCAAAAATAACTGTCTGTACTTTTCACTTTCATTCAATCTTTTGATAGCAACATCCAATGCCAAATTCATTTCAACAGGATTCTCAATTGGCTTCAAAGCTTGTTCCTCAAGGCTTGCAGCCCGTCCGTCCCAAAAGAAAGAAGAGCGACTAGATACATTCATTGCAGAAGGTGCATTACGATTGCCCAATAAACCATGAACTCCTAGACTAATTACTGCTGTATCTGCAAATGCAAATTCTGGCTTATGACATGAGGCACAACTTATTGTTTTGTCTTCAGATAAAATGGGATCAAAAAACAATATTTCACCCAATTTTTCCTTTGACATTGGAACAAACTTAGTACTGAAAGCACTGAACATGCCCACTATTAAAACTACAAGAGATAAAAGAAACAACTTTTTCACAAGCACGAAATTAAAGAACAAAGTATATATGCCTGCTGATAATTTTCATTTAATACCTTTGCAGCAAATATTAAAATCACTTAATAAATAATCCAATATCTTAATCATGGAATTCAGAATTGAAAAAGACACAATGGGCGAAGTTAAAGTTCCCATCAATGCAATCTATGGAGCACAAACTCAACGATCAATTGAAAATTTCAAAATAGCTCAGGACATCAATAAGATGCCAAAAGAAATCATCAAAGCTTTTGCTTATTTGAAAAAAGCAGCTGCTATGACCAATGCAGATTTGGGTGTTTTACCCGCTGAAAAAGCCACATTAATTGGTCAAGTTTGTGATGAAATTTTAACTGGTGCTTTGGACGCTGAATTCCCACTTGTTGTTTGGCAAACAGGTTCTGGAACTCAGTCCAACATGAATGTCAATGAAGTAATTGCTTACCGTGCTCATTTGCTTCATGGAGGACAATTAACAGATAAAGAAAAATTCATTCATCCAAATGATGATGTCAATAAATCGCAATCTTCAAATGATACATTCCCAACAGCAATGCACATTGCGGCGTATAAGATGTTGGTTAATGTGACAATTCCAGGCATTAAAAAGCTTAGAGACACACTTGCAGAAAAATCAAAAGCATTTATGCATGTGGTGAAAATTGGTCGAACACATTTCATGGATGCAACCCCACTTACTCTTGGTCAAGAAATAAGTGGATATGTGTCACAACTTGATCATGGATTAAAAGCGATAAATAATACATTAAGCCATTTGAGCGAATTGGCTCTAGGTGGCACCGCTGTTGGAACCGGAATCAACACACCTGAAGGTTATGCCGAACATGTTGCTGGAAATATCGCTGCACTAACTGGACTTCCATTTGTAACTGCTGAAAATAAATTTGAAAGCCTTGCTGCTCATGATGCAATTGTTGAAGCTCATGGCGCATTGAAAACGGTTGCAGTTAGTCTAATGAAAATTGCTAATGATGTTCGTATGCTTTCCTCTGGACCTCGTTCAGGAATTGGTGAAATTTTTATCCCTGACAATGAACCAGGCTCTTCTATTATGCCAGGCAAAGTGAATCCAACACAATGCGAAGCATTAACTATGATTGCAGCCCAAGTAATGGGCAATGATGTTGCCATCAATATTGGAGGTTCAAACGGACATTTTGAATTGAATGTGTTCAAACCTATGATGATTTATAATTTCTTGCACAGCGCAAGATTAATTGGAGAAGGCTGTGTTAGTTTCAATGATAAATGTGCCGTAGGTATTGAACCTATTGAAAAAAACATTGCCCAACATCTAAATAATTCATTGATGTTGGTAACCTCGTTAAACACCAAAATTGGTTACTACAAAGCTGCTGAAATTGCTCAAACAGCACACAAACAAGGTAAAACTTTAAAAGAAACTGCTGTTGAATTAGGTTATTTGACTCTAGAACAATTTGACGAATGGGTAATTCCTTCAGAAATGGTTGGAAAAATTTAAATAACTTTAATTAATTTAAAATTAAAAAGTGCTCTATTTAAAGGAGCACTTTTTTATCCCCAAAACTCCATACACTTGAAATAATATATATAATTTACTTTTCTTCAATCATTAACAGACTTAATTAATCTTATATATTAAATAAATAAAACAACTAAAGATAGACTAAATTAGTATGAGGCTTTTTTCGGGTATCGTAATTATTCTAATGGTAAGTGGTTGCTATTTTCGATAGGTTGTAAATATAGTTTAATTCTTTGATATTTGTCATGTTCAAATGAAACGGAAATGAGCACTGCTGGGGAGCTACTCATCAGGGATAAATTGAACCGACGAAAATGGGAAGGCGT
>CAZNVQ010000007.1:0-1583 GCA_964576425.1 uncultured Flavipsychrobacter sp.
TTTATCCCTGATGAGTTGCTCCCCAGCAGTGCTCATTTCCGTTTCATTTGAACATAACAAATATCAAAGCATTAAACTATATTTATAACCTGTCGAAAATGGCAACTATTTACCAAACACTCTGCTTTTTTTAATTCGAATTGATATTAATTTAGAATGAGAATTTCCCCTCGCTAAATCGTGGTTGTCCTAAATCTTTTTCGGAAACAATTGCATCATTTAAATTGATTTTCCAATCTATTCCTATTTCTGGATCGTTATACAAAACTCCCCCTTCATCTGCCTTGCTATAAAAGTCATCACACTTGTAAAATACTTCTGCGGTATCAGTCAAAACCGAATAACCATGAGCGAATCTCTTTGGGACTAATAATTGTCTTTTATTTGATGCTGATAGTTCAACACCAAACCATTGACCAAATGTTTTACTTTGGCGACGTAAATCAATAACAACATCCCAAATTGCACCTTCAAGAGCACGGATTAATTTTGTCTGAGCATGAGGTTCATTTTGAAAATGTAAACCACGTAGAACATTTTTTGTGGACCTTGCTTGATTGTCTTGAACCCAAACGATGTCTAATCCAGTCGCTGCTTGAAAAGCTTTGTTATTATAGCTTTCAAAAAAATAACCTCTATCATCATTAAAGATTTTGGGCTCAATGATAAATAGATTTTCTATAGGTGTGTTTATGATATTCATGTTATAATTAACTTAATTCATTGATGATTTCTAAAACATTTTCAGTTATGAAGGTAAGTTCTTCAATTGTAAGTTCAGTGTGTATAGGCAATGAAATTACTCTGTCTTGAAGATAGTCTGTTGTTTTTAATTCAAATGAACTACCACCTAGTGCTTTAAACATGTTTTGTTTGTGACATGGAACTGGATAGTAGATCATTGATGGAATACCTTTAACTGCTAATTTTTCTTGTACTAAATCACGATTGATACCATTCAATTGTAGGGTGTATTGATGAAATACATGTTTGGCGTAAGCTGCTCGGAATGGAGTTTGAATCTTTGGATGATTAGCAAATGCATCATCATAAAAATCAGCTGCTTTTCTTCTATTATCACAATACTCATCAAGTTTTCTTAGTTTAATTCTGAGCACTGCAGCTTGAATGCTGTCTAGACGGCTATTACAGCCAACAACTTCATGATAATATCTTACCTTTTGACCATGATTGGCAATCATTTTAATTTGTTCAGCCAAGGCGTCGTCATTGGTGAAAATTGCTCCACCATCACCATAGCAGCCCAAATTTTTAGAAGGGAAAAAAGACGTACATCCAATTTTCCCCATAGCTCCAGTTTTTACATTTCTTCCGTCTGAAAATGTATAATTACCACCAATTGCTTGAGCATTATCCTCAACAATTGGAATTTGATGAGCTTCAGCGACAGCCATAATATCTTCCATGTTTGCCGCTTGCCCATAAAGATGAACAGGAATTATAGCTTTTGTATTAGGTGTTATTGCGTTTTTTAAACTATCAATATTTATGGTAAATGTATCAGGATCAACATCAACAAAAACTGGCTTAAGATTTAATAGTGCCACAACTTCCACTGTTGC
>CAZNVQ010000007.1:1683-37638 GCA_964576425.1 uncultured Flavipsychrobacter sp.
AGAATATTGGCGTTTCAAATCCACCATTTGAATCTGCTCCATAAATAAATTTATTTGAGGTGCAAACCTACGATATTGTTGTTCTTTTTTTAAATACTTATCGCACTGAATTGTAATTAATTTGCACCTTATTTGACTTATGTCTACTTTCTAATCATTTTGTGAATGAAGTCATTTAATTTTACACTCATGATTATTAGATTATTAAAAATATTTATACATATAGCTTTTGCTTGTTTTTCAACCACCTTATTGGCTCAAGACGATTTATTTGGTGTTGAAAAAAAGGAAGCTAAAGATGGTTTGATAATTTCAGCAAATGTGTCTTTTGATTTACCAATGGCTAGCATGGCAGAGCGGTTTGGTGCAAGCACAAGGGTTGGTCCTTCATTGATGTATAAAACGAAATCAAATTTGCTAATTGGATTAAAAGCTGACTTTATTTTTGGTAACCAAATTAATGAGCCTGGTTTTTTATCCAATATCAAAGCTCAAGATGGCTCCTTATTAAGTGCTCAAGGTTATAGGACTTATACCACTGTTCTGGAACGCGGTTACTTAATTGGTTTTCAAGTTGGAAAGTTGTTCCCGTTTGATAATGATCATCAAGAACATGCACTTTTAGCTTTGGCCTCTGTTGGATTTATGCAACATAAAATTCTTATTTCTAATCGTACCCAAGATATTCCTCAACTAGATGGTGATTATGTCAAAGGTTATGACAGATTAGCCAATGGAATTTTTTTAGAGCAATTTGTTGGTTGGAATCATTTTACAGAGAGGGGCTTTATTAATGGTTGCATTGGTCTTGATTTTCTAATTGGCTTCAATCAAGGACGCAGAGATTATCTCTTTGATGTTATGAAACCAGGCAACGAAAATCGAATTGATATTTTATCAGGAATAAGCCTACAGTGGTATATTCCAGCTTTTAAAAGGAGGTCAGAAGATTATTATTTCGAATAATCATTAACCTTATGTTCGACGAAATTGATTTTTATGTAAGTCAATGTATTGCATTGTCAACTTCAGAACTAGCTTTTTTTCATGATTTACTAACTTGGAAAAAATTTAAGAAGAAAGAATTTATTTTACGTGAAGGTACTGTTTGTCAATTTGAAGCTTTCATCATCAAAGGTTGTGTCAAATCATATTTTACAAGCGAGGATGGAGATGAGACCATAATCAATTTTGCAACTGAAAATTGGTGGATTGGAGATTTAGCATCTTTCACTTCACAGAAAGTTTCTTATTTGAATTTTGAAGCACTTGAAGACACAGAAGTATTTGTTATTGAGCGGCAGCAAAAAGAGTTACTATTTCAAAAAATTCCGGCTTTCGAACGCATGTTTCGTTTATTGGTTCAAAGAGCCTTGGTTGAATTACAACAAAGATATTTTTATGCAACATCCAAAACAGCTAAAGAACGTTATCTCTGGTTTATGGAAAAATACCCAACTTTAATTAATCGTTTGCCTCAGTATCAAATTGCCCGTTATTTGGGCATTACACCCGAATTTTTGAGTAAAATTAGAGCCGAGTTGGTACTCGACTCTAAAAGATAAATTGATTATATTTTTTCAGCTATTTCAGATAATGGTTTTCTTGTTCTTTCTGTCAACTCTCTTGTTTGAAAAGGCTCTTCAAGCAACTCTGCATCAGCTTGAATGCCAAACGCAATTACACAAATTGGTTCTTTATAATCTTCGAGTCCTAAAAGTTCTTTTGTTTTTGCCTTGTCGAAACCAGCCATAATGTGCGCATGAATACCCAATTCTTGAGCTTGCAAAAGCATGTATCCATTTGCCAATCCTAAGTCGTGCTGAAAATAAGCATAGGGTTTTTCATCAAGGGGATTAGTTTTTAAACCGATACTTAAAACTAATGCACTTGCATTTTTAGCCCAAAGTTGATTTCCTGGATTCAAACAATTTAATAAGTTTTCAAAACCTATTTCACCTTTCAATCCATATTTAAATTCCCATGGTTGCGAGTTGCCAGCACTTGGTGCCCAACTGCCGGCTTCAATGATAGTTAATATTTGATGTTCTTCAATTGTGCTATGGTCAAAGGAACGTGGACTCCATCTTGTTTTTATAAATGAAGCAATTGAATGTTTTGTTTGTGCTATTTTATTTGGTTTCATAAATCTTTAGTTGATGTGCATTGGCACTTCCATGATTAAAATTTCAGTATTGTCTTTTTTAATTTTAATGTTTACACTCTCAGTTTCCCAAATGCCAATTGCATCTCTTTTTTCAAGCAGTTGATTTTCAATAGCTACAGCTCCATCTAAAACAAAGATATAAACGCCGTTGTTTGTTTTATTTAGGGTATAATCGATTGTTTTTTCAGCATCAAATTTTCCCATGTAAAACCAAGCATCTTGATGAATCCATGCTTCTGTTTCTTCTTTGTTTGGTGAAACTACATTGATGAGATTATTTTTAGTTTCATTAAGTTTCAAACTAACTTGTCCATATCTTGGTGTAACATTCTTCTCTTTTGGAATAACCCAGATTTGTAAAAATTTTACAAGTTTATCCTTGTTTTTATTGTGTTCACTATGAGTGATGCCACTACCAGCACTCATGACTTGCACATCTCCTTGTTTGATAATTGCCATATTGCCCATACTGTCTTTATGTTCCAAATCACCTTCAAGTGGAATACTAATAATTTCCATATTATCATGAGGGTGAGTGCCAAAACCGGCGCTTGGAGCCACTTCATCATCATTAAGTACTCTTAAAGCACCAAAATGAATTTTAGAAGGATCGTAATAATGAGCAAAGCTGAAACTATGAAAACTTTTTAACCATCCATGATTGGCAACGCCTCTTTGATTTGCGGGATGAAATATTGTCTTCGCCATGATTTTATTATTATTTAAAGCAAAGTTCAATTCTTTATTTCAATTCAATCTTGAACTAGATTAAGAAAATAATTAGAATTAGTTATTTAAAAAAAGCTCAATCGTTTTTATTAATTCTTGAAGTGCCTTTTCTAGATTGTCGTTTACAATTATGGTGTTGAATCTATCAGCAAAACTCAATTCATCATTTGCTTTATTGATTCGCTCTTCAAGACTTTCAGGCGTTTCTGTTCCTCTATTTTGAAGTCTTTTTCGCAGTTCTTCAATTGATGGTGCCTTGATGAAAATAGATAATGAATTATTAGGAAAAGATTGTTGAATAGCCAATGCACCTTTCACATCTATGTCAACAAGTGGGGTTTTATGTTGTGTCCAAATTCTTTTCAACTCTGATTTTAAAGTACCATAATATTTTCCAGTGTAAACCATTTCCCATTCAGCAAAAGCATTTTGGTCAATTAGAGTTCTGAAATCTTGTTCATTAAAAAAATAATAATCTTTGCCATGTTCTTCATTTGGTCGAGGATTTCTTGTGCATGCTGAAATGGAAAATGCTAATTGTGGATATTCTGCTAAAAGCATTTTGACAAGCGTTGTTTTTCCGGAACCTGAAGGGGCTGTTATGATGATTATTTTTTCGGATTTCAAAGTTTAAGTATTTCGATTTGCGAAGATAGTTAATTCAATCGCTTGGTGTTGAAATGAATATAAAATGACTGAATGTGTATATATTTTGTCAATTTTCTTTTACTAATAAAATTGATTTCATGTGTTAACTTCGTCATGTGTTTTTTTATCCATCTTTCAAATATTTATTGTGCTAAAAAAGGTTGTTGTTTTATTATCCTTAATTCTTTTTTTCATACCTGAAATTTTATTGGCTCAAAATAATTTGCCAATTAGTGTTAAAGGGTATCAGATTTATCCTGATAAAAATTGGAGAATTAATTTGACGTCATCTTTGAATAAAAATCAATCCAATCAATATATTATTCAATTTTTAACATTGCCAACAGAACTTGATAAAGCAGCTTTTAAAAAAGTAGGAATTAAGCTTTTAGATTATGTTCCTAGCAGAGCATTCGTAGCAATCATTCCTAAAAGTGCATTTACTTATTTGGAACAACATTCAAATGTTCAACAAATAGTTATTCTTGAACCCAGTATGAAATTGGATTATTCTTTGCAGAACAACCAATTTTTAAATAAAAATCGTCAACAATTCATTTTACTAAGTTTTTATAAGAATGAAATTAGTATTAAGGAATTAACTACATGGTTAACTGATTTAGGAGCTGAAAACATTAATTTGAAATTCTCCAATTTTGGAAATATTGAGTTTCAAATTAGTGAGTCTAAATTGGAAATATTAGCACAACATCATGCTGTAAGGTTTATTTCATCTGCATTTCAGCCTGAAGTATTAAACGAAGATGTGCGTTCTTCAATTGGTGCTAATTTGTGGCAACCTAATTTTACTGATAGTTTAACAGGTAAAGGAATTGTGATTGGCGTTGGTGACAATTGTGCCCCAATTTACCACATTGATACAAAAGATAGAACCATAAATTTTAATCCTTGGTCAGAAGCGGAACATGGAAGTCATGTTAGTGGCACAATTGGCGGCAAGGGTATATTAAATCCCAAAGCACGAGGTATCGTACCAGATGCTCATTTTTTAGGTCATCTATTTGATTTGGGTTGGAGTCAAACTGAATATCTGAAAAAGTATTACAACATGACTTTGACAAACAACTCCTATGCAGCTGTGGTCAACGATTGTAACTATTCTGGAGTTTATGATCAATACGCATCTATGTTAGATGAGATTTCTGTTGAAGAGCCAGAAGTATTACACGTATTCGCTGCGGGAAATGATGGTTTGTTGACTTGTAATGGATACGCACAAGGTTTTCAAACAGTCCCAGGTGGATATCAACCAGCTAAAAATATCATTACAGTTGGAGGCATTCAAAAGAATAATAGTTTGGCTGCAAAATCTTCGCGTGGACCGGTTAAAGACGGAAGATTGAAACCCGAAATTGTAAGCATTGGCTGGGGTGTTTTATCTTGTACTAACAATAATCAATATGCAGCTATTAATGGAACGAGTATGGCAGCTCCAAGCGTTACTGGTGCTGCTGCTATGCTCAGTCAAAGATTTAAGTCATTGTATAATGGTCAAAATCCAAGAGCAGATTTGTTGAAAGCATTGTTACTTAATGGTGCTACCGATATTGGAAATCCTGGTCCTGACTATAAATTTGGATTTGGTCAGTTAAATGTTGATCGGTCTTTGAAACTATTGCAAAATGGACAGTTTTTTACAAGTTCAATTACTAACGGGCAAACACAAATTCATTCAATAAATGTTCCTACTGGTGTTTCACAACTTAAAGTAATGCTTTATTACCATGATACAGCAGCAAGTCCAATGTCTTCAATTGCTTTGGTTAATGATTTGAACTTGAACGTTAATAACACTTCAAATGTTAGCAAATTTCCTCTGAAATTAAATCCAAGTTCATCCAACGTAAACGATATAGCTATTGAAGGGATTGATAATTTAAATAATGTTGAACAAGTTGTTTGGAATAATCCTTCATCTGGAACTTATTCAATTAATGTAAAAGGTGATCAAGTTGTTTCCTCAAATCAAAAGTATGTTGTAGTATATGATTTTATTTATTCAGGGATAAAAATAAGTTCTCCAGCCAAAGAAATACCAATTGCTGCTAATGACACCACGAGAATTTTTTGGGAAGCTACGGATGATTTGCAATTGCCATTTCAAATTGAATTGTCTTTGAATGCTGGAAATACGTGGTCAACTATTGCTTCTAACATTAATTATTCAGAAAGGGTATTTTTTTGGCAAACACCTAATATTGCTTCAAGCCAAGCAATGATAAGGATTTCAAGAGGAAGTCAACAAGCTACAAGTGGAAAATTTACTATTGTAGGTCAACCAAAAGTTGAATTGAATAATGATCAATGTATTGGTTATTTTGGTATTAATTGGAGTTCGATTTCAGGTGCTACTTCCTATGAGATTATGCGGAAAAAAGGTGATGATTTTGTTTCTGTAGCAATTGTAAATGATACTAATTATATATTGAGTGGATTGGCATTAGATTCCACTTATTACGTTTCAGTACGAGCAATGATAAATGGAAAACCTGGTGTAAGAAGCATTGCAGTTTTTCGTACTCCAAATACAGGCAATTGTGTCAGTGGAATTTCGAATGGAGATTTAGCTATTGCTAAACTTGACATTTTTAATCAAGGCCGTGATTTCACGTCTTTTTCTTTTAGCAATAATGAAAAATTATATTTTAATTTATGGAACTTAGGTTTTTATGTATCAGGCTTTAAATTAAGCTATCAAATCAATAATGGAGCTTGGCAAAGTCAACTTATTAATTCTCCGCTTAGCACTAAAAGCTCTGTAATGCTTGAAATTGATGGATTTGATTTTTCTACTATTGGCACTTATACAGTTAAAGCAGCAATTGAAAATTTACAATCTTTAGATTTAGTTTCATCTAACGATACCGCTAGTATCACATTTCAACATTTACCTAATGAATCGATTGATTTGTCAGTAGGTATTTTAGATGATTTTGAACTATGGCAAAACCAAACAATAACTAAAAGTGGGTTTGGAATTTCAGGCACTACTCATTGGGATTATCAAGATAATATGGGAAATGGACGACTTCGAACTTATGTAAGTGATGATGTTTTAATATCAGGGCAAAAATCATTAAGCCTTGATGCTGCTATGAATGTTGGTGATCAGAGAAACTTTCTATTAGGAACTTTTAATTTGAAGAATTATTCAGTTGATACGAATGAAGTACGATTAGAATTGAAATATAAATTTCATGGTCAACCTAAGTTTTTGGAAGGTAATGAAATATTTGTTAAAGGTACAGACTCAAGTCCATGGTTAAGTCTTTATGTGTTTGATACAAGTCAACATGTGGGTGAAATTACATCAACTGGTTCTTTGTCTTTGTCTCATTTGTTACAACAAAATGGACAGAATTTCACTTCTTCATTTCAAGTGATGATTTCGCAACGCGACACTTCAGTAATTGCAATGAATGAATATGGTAATGGACTTACAATTGATGATTTCAAATTGTACAATGTTAAAAATGATATACAGTTGAATAAAATAATTGAACCTGTAGCTTCAACTTGTGGAAAAGGGAATAATGTGGATGTAACAATTCAATTGTACAATACTGATAATTTACCACAAAAAAACATTTCGCTTTTTTATCAATTTGATAATGGAAATATAATTACTGAAATGTTGGACAGCATTGGACCAAAACAAACACTTTCATTTACATTTCAGCAAAAAATAGCATCACTTGATTTTGGTTCGCACTTACTTTCTATTTGGTTGTCTGCAAATGGCGACACTTACTTAATTAATGATAGTTTGATGAATCAACAGTTATTTGTTCAGCCATTGATCAATCAATTTCCATACATTGAACATTTTGAAGGCAATCACTTTTGGTTTGCACAAGGTAAAAACAGCAGTTGGGAAATTGGTCAACCGAATTCTTTGCTGTGGAATGATGCGCCAAGTGGAGCAAGAGCTTGGGTTACATTTTTATCTGGAAATTATAATAACAACGAAAGGTCATTTCTTTACTCACCATGTTTTGATTGGCAAGGTTTGAACAATCCATTTCTTAGTTTTTCTGTTGCAATGGATATTGAAGATTGTGGCAATCAAGTTTGTGATTATGCCTATGTTGAGTACAGTCAAGATGGTCTAAATTGGAATAGACTAGGAAGTAAAGATGTCGGTTTCAATTGGTATCAAAAGGAAATTGGGTTTACTGGGAAAAATGCAAGGTGGCATGTCGCTACTTGTCCTTTACCTAAATTGAATTCTTCAGCTAAATTTCGCGTTGTATTTGTATCGGATCAAGGAATATCTCATGAAGGATTAGCAATTGATGATTTTCATGTTTATGATGCCAAAAATGAAATTTCAAACGCTAATCAATCTTCAACTACTGTATCCAGCAGTTTGAACAATTGGCAAGACTTCATTTCAGAAAATCAAATTATAGCAAGTTTGAACCAACTACAAGGTACTGAAAAGTTAATTTCTTTAAGTCATTTTAAACACAATCAATCATTTCAACCCAATGTTCATCAGTATTTTCTACCTCGTAGTTTTACGCTGAAATCAAATTCTTTTTTTCAAGAAAATGATTCAATTCAATTTCGATTATTTATATCAGATAATGAGGTTGCAACAATGATTGAAGATGAATCTTGTATCAATTGTAGTAAAGCAAAAGATGTTTACAGCATAGGTTTAATACATTTTAATGATGCTGATTCAAATTTAGTTAATGACAAATGGTCTGATAATAAAATTGAAAATGCAAGTTTTATATCAAAAGTTAATCTTGAGTGGGTGCCTTATTTGGATGGGTATTTCACTCAATTTTTTTGCAATGGATACGGAGAGTATTGGTTAACACATCAAAAGCCAACTATTTCTGTTAATTCAGGTTTTGTATATCCAAATCCAGTTGTTAATCACACTTTTAGTTTGGTGTGGACTGCTCAGAAAAGAGGTGATAATTTGCGGTTGAAGATTATAGATTTAGTAGGAAGGGTAATTGAAGAAAGTGAATTTCAAGCAGAAGATGAAGACAACAAATCAATGATAACATTACCAAATGTTTCTTCAGGATTTTATGTGTTGAAATATGAGATTAATGGAGTTTCCCACTATGTCAAAATTGTTGTTCCATAAACTATATTGAGAAAATCAACTTTATCATTGTAAACCATAATATCGAATTCGAAACTAAAATCGGATATTCGCAATCTTATTTTACATTAAATGAAAATTGGAATTGTATGTTATCCAACATTTGGAGGAAGTGGTGTTTTAGCAACAGAACTTGGAATGGCGCTTTCAGAGAAAGGTCATGAAGTACATTTTATAAGTTATCAACAGCCAGTTCGACTCAATTTTCACCCAAATATTTACTATCATGAGGTGACAGTTCAAAATTATCCTTTGTTTGATTTTCCTCCATATGAAACTGCTTTAACTAGCACGATGGTTCATGTTATTAATAACAATGACTTAGATTTATTACATGTTCATTATGCCATTCCACATGCTTCTGCTGCATATTTTGCAAGGGAAATTTTAAAGAAGAAAGGAAAGAAAATTCCATACATAACAACTTTGCATGGAACGGATATAACCCTTGTTGGGCGCGACCAAACTTATGCTCCTGTTGTTACTTTTTCAATCAACGAAAGTGATGCAATAACTGCTGTTTCTAACAATTTGAGAGAGGAAACATTTAAGTCTTTCCCTATTGAAAAAGACATTCAAGTAATTCCAAATTTTGTAGATATTTCAAGGTTTAGACAGTCCAATAAAAATCATTTTAAGAAAATGCTTGCACCTGCTGGTGAAAAAATTTTGGCTCATGTCAGTAATTTCAGAAAAGTGAAAAGGGTGGAAGACGTTATTCATGTTTTTGAAAAAGTGAGAGAGAAAATGCCTTCAAAATTGCTGATGATTGGTGATGGACCTGAAAGGCAAAATGCTGAAGAGATGTGTAGGAATTTACATATTTGTAATGATATTCGATTCCTAGGTAAGCAGGATCATATGGATGAAATATTGTCTATAACTGATTTGTTTATTTTACCTTCTCAATATGAAAGTTTTGGTCTTTCGGCACTAGAGGCAATGGCTTGTGGAGTACCTGTAATTTCAACTAATGCTGGAGGATTGCCAGAAATCAACCTTCATGGTAAAACTGGTTTTTTGAGTGATGTTGGTAATGTTGACGATATGGTGAAAAATTCACTATATATATTGGAAGATGAAATGAGATTACAGCATTTTAAAGAAGATGCATTACAACATGCAAGAGGGTTTGAAAAATCAGCTATTATTCCGCAGTATGAGGCACTTTATGACAGGGTAATTGCTGAGAGTAAATAGAATTAGAAAATTTTAAATAATTGTTCTTTCACTATTTGAATAAAAAATAGTAAGGGTTTCAGCATTATTTGAAATTGCGCAACACATGCTTTAGTCATTGATGAGACTTTTTTTAAATAGTCGAGCAAATATCACAAGTATTTTTTGGATATAGCAAAAGAATATTTTTGTTTAGCATAAATTAAATCTATTTCATCGCAAAAACTGGTTCTTGTTCAATTTCGGTACTTACAATTCGTAATTTTTTACTTAAAAAAAATAACTTGCTTCTTTATGCAAATTGCAATAATTGGTGCAGGAGCAGCAGGTTGTTTTGCAGCTGCCAACATTTCAAACCAAGTAGGAACAAATATTGTTGTTTTTGAAAAACAAGGAAAAGCACTTCAAAAAGTAAAAGTGTCTGGCGGTGGTAGATGTAACACTACCCACAATTTGTTTGATATTCAAGAATTGAGCAAACGATATCCAAGAGGTGAAAAACTTCTAAGGAAAACCCTTCATCATTTTGGGCCCCAACAGACAATTGACTGGTTTGGTAAACGCGGTGTTCGTTTAGTTGCAGAAGCTGATGGACGAATGTTTCCTTCCTCCAATGAATCTCAGAGCATTATTGATTGCATTTGGGGTGAAATGATGCGCAATAATGTTAAGGTATTGTATAATAAGTCTGTTGTTTCTATTTATAAAATAGGAGAAAAGTTTAATGTACAATTTTTTGATAATACAGTTTTTGTTGCAGATAAAATCTTGATTACTTGCGGTGGATTTCCTAAAAAAGAGCAATATCAATGGCTCCAAGAATTGGGACATACTATACATGACCCTGCACCATCTTTATTTACATTCAACTTATCGAAACATCCAATTACAGCGCTAATGGGGTTGAGTGTGCCGAATGCGACAGTGAAAATTTTAAAGACTAAGATTTCAGAAAAAGGTCCGTTGCTCATTACCCATTGGGGATTGAGTGGTCCATCAATATTGAGAACATCAGCTTGGGGGGCAGAGGTATTGAAGGAAAAACAATATGATTTTTCAATTGTTGTCAATTGGTTGGGTGAAACAACTGATTCAGAGTTGAAAGACATGATTTTGGAACAAAGACAAAACAATGGGAAATCAGCAGTTGTCTTGAAAAATCCATTTGAAATTCCCAAGCGGCTGTGGCAATTTTTTATGGATGAAATTGGTATTTCTGAAAATATTAAATGGGGAGATTTAAGTGCAAGTTTTCAATATAAGTTAATAGAAAAACTAATTCGTTATGCCTTTCATGTGAAAGGCAAAACTACTTTCAAGGAAGAATTTGTCACTTGTGGTGGAATAAACTTAGCTGAAATTGACCCCAATACAATGGAAAGCAAGAAAGTTAAAAATCTATTTTTTGCTGGTGAAATTTTGAATGTAGATGGCATAACTGGAGGCTTTAATTTTCAACATGCTTGGACAAGTGGATGGTTAGCAGCAAGGGCTATTTCAACAATTGGAAATAATATATGATTTTAAAAATGAAATTATTTCTTCAATCAGTTAAGATTTTAATGCAATAAACCTTAATTTTACGAACATTACTTTATTCATATTTTATGCATGAATTGAGTAGGTATTTAATTTTTACTCAAGTATTAAATTTTAAAAAATTACAATGAGCAAATTGTTTTACACTAGAATTCTATTATTGTTGCTGTTGCTAACAACTTTTAATCATGTATCCTTAGGCCAAGCTTTTGTTCAAATTGGAACAGGGACATCATCCAATGCTATTACAGGATATCCGGCACCTTTTGGAAATGCCTATTGGGGAGCTAAGCATCAGATTTTATATCGAGCGTCTGACTTAACAGCTTCTGGATTACCGGTGAATTCCTACATAAATTCTTTAGGATTCAATGTAACTGTACTAAATTCAACTGCTGCACTTGAAGGCTGGAAAATGAAAGTGTACACCACTTCAATTGCAAATCCATTAAGCTTTGGATGGTTCAATTCTAATTTAGTCGCAGTTTCTGCACCAATGACTTTGCAATGTGATACGGGTTGGAATCAAATTCCTCTCACAACCCCTTTTATTTGGAATGGATCTGACAATATTATTATTGAAACTTGTTTTAATAATTCATCAGCTACATATAATCAAGAAATTTTAAGAACTAATTCAGGATTGAGTGGAGCAACATTTGTTCGATTGTTAAGAGGAAACAATACAACTACTGTTTGTACAGATACAAGTTTAAATAATACATGGACTAATCAACGTCCCATTGTAAGAATGGGTTATAATAACACTACTTGCTCTGGTATTCCTGTTGCAGGTACTGCTATTGTTTCTGATGTTAACCCGTGTGTTAATGATATTGTTCAATTATCTTTAATAGGCATTAATACAAACATTGGTCAAACTATTCAATGGCAAGAAAGTACAACTAGCAATGGACCATGGACAAATGTTGTGGGCGCTTACAACTATAATTATTACTTAACAGCAACTGCTACAAAATTTTATAGAGCTGCTATTACTTGTTCAGGAAATACTGTATATACGAATAATGTTAGTGTTACGGTATTACCGTATTTGACACCTGGAACCTACACTATCAATAACACATTACCAACTTCGGGTTCTAACTATAATAGTTTTGCGGCATTTTCAAATGCAATTCAATATGCTATTTCTGGTCCTATCGTTGTCAATGTTAATCCAGGAATCTACAATGAAAGATTTTATTTGAATAATATTTGCGGAACGTCTCAATTCAACACAATTACAATCAATGGCAATGGCGCTAACTTAGTTTACACTTCTACAAATACTAATGATAGAGGAGTGGTTACTTTTGATGGAACCGACTATGTAACAATCAACAACTTGAATATTAGAGCATATAGCACATCTTCAAGCAATTATGCTTGGGGCGTTTTGTTTACTAACAATGCTGATAAAAACACAATAAACAATTGTACAATCACTTTGGACTCCAATACAATTTCTGATAATTATATTGGAATTGTAGCTTCTGGATCAAAAGGGAGTTTGAGTGCAGGAAGTGCATTAAGTGATTTTAATACTATTTCTAATTGCACTATAAATGGCGGTCAATATGGTTTTGCTTTGATGGGTGATGCAAGTCCAAGCCAAATTCAAAACTGGACAATTACAAATAATACTATCAAAAACTCAGGTGCCTATGGCATATATTGTACCGGAAATATCTATCAAACAATTACTGGAAATGATATACATAGATTAGGTAGAACCAATTTGAAGAATTTTACTGCAATGGCATTTGTTGATAACAATTTTGGTGAAACGATTCAGAAGAATAGAATTCATGATATTTCAACAGCTAATTTGAATGCTAATTTTGATTTCTTTGGTATATATTTTACCAATAGTGCGGGATTTTCAAGTAATCTAGCAAGTAGAAGTGAGGTGTCCAATAACATAATGTACAACATGAACGGTATTGGCAATCATTGCTATTTCTACAATTATGCATCAGCTTATACCGGTTTTTATTACAATACAATAGCTACTGGAAATAATGCTGCTTTAGCCAATGGAACCACAATAGGTTATTTCCATCACATTTCTAACAATGACCAATATATTTGGTTTAGAAATAACAATTTATCAATTAATCGTAATTCAGATAATGTTAAAGTACCGATTTATTTGTCAAACGGGGCATTAAAATTATTATCAAACTACAATAACCTTTATGTTGGTGGAGCGGGTTACAATTACAATGGATTTTATTTGACAAGCTACTACAAGACTATAACAGAATGGAAAACATATTCAGGTAAAGACTCAACATCAATTGATGCGAATCCTTACATCTTAAACCCAAATACTCCAAATTTAATACCTGCTAATTTTCAATTATTTCAAATTAATTGTTTACCAATATCTGGTATCACAACAGATTTTACTGGTGCGACTAGAAATGTTACTAACCCAAGTGTTGGTGCTTTTGAATTCAGTATTGCTGCTTGTTCTGGAACACCAAATGCTGGTAAAGCTATTAGCGACCTATCTTTAGGATGTCCAGGTGGAATATTGACATTAACCATAGATAGTATTTCAATACCTAATGCAACATTCAATAACAATATTTCTTGGCAAACCAAACCTACATCCTCAAGTGTTTGGACAACAATACCGACAAGTTATCCAATAAACTACAGTAGTTATTACAACACTACTATGCCAACCGTATCCACTGATTATCGTGCAATGGTAAAATGTGGAACAGTTATAAATTATTCAACTCCAGTAACAGTTGGTCTTCAACCTTGGTACATGTGCTATTGTTCACCGTTGACTGGCACAACATTGCATAGTGTATTCTCCAATATCATAAATAATGTAACCATAATTGGAACTACATTGAATAACCCAACAATAAATGGTCAATATAATTTTGGTCATTCCAGAATGAATCCAAGTATTAGTTATAAAACAGCAACCTTAGCTAAACAAAACCCATACACAATGACGGTAAACTTTGGAGGACCAAGTTATTATGCTGGCGTTTGGATTGACTATGATAAAAATCAAATTTTTGATGCTTCGGAGTACACACAATTAGATACCCTTGCTGGGAACATGTCTTCGGGCACAATCACAATTCCAGCTTCTACAACGCTTGGTCCAACTGGTATGCGTGTAAGAGCATTTTTCAATACACCTGGTGCTGCAAGTGCTGCTTGTAGCAACGTTAGTAATGGTCAAGAAACTGAGGATTATATTATTTCTGTATGGAATCCACTTTCGGTGAAATTGGAGCAGATTTCAGCTGTAAAGGATGGGTATAGAAACAGAGTTGATTGGAATACAGTAAGCGAAGATGCGGGTGATTATTTTATTGTTGAAAAGAGTATTGATGGAATCGAGTATCAATCGATGGGAAGAGTTAATGCACATGGTATAGCTTCAACTTATTTTTTACATGATGCTCAACCACATCTTGGTCTCAATTATTATCGTTTGAAAGTGGTTAGCCTTGATGGAAATATTGCCTACTCAAAAGTTGTAACGGTTTACAACAATACTTCTAAGGACTTTTCAATTAGTGCATTTCCTAACCCTGTGCAGCAAACTTTGTCCGTTTCCATCAATGGAAATATTGGTAATAATGCTACAGTTTCTTTAATTGATATTTATGGAAAGGTTTTGATGCAACATATTGTCCAGTCAGCTAATGATCAAATAGATTGTTCTTCGTTGCCAATTGGATTATATTTATTACGCTATAGTGATGACGCAAACAACAGAGTGTTGAAAATCAATAAACAATAATCAAAAAGTATAATCAATTGAAAAGGCATAGTCGTAATGATTATGCCTTTTTTGTTTGAACTCAATTACCTTTCTCCAAAAATTCTGAAAGGTTTGAAACTCTTTTTCTTTTTCAAACCAAAACCTTGAATAGCATGTTTATTAATATGCGCAGTGGCTTCCTCAACAGAATCTGTAAATAAAAATAAATCCAAATCTTCTGCATTTATTGTACCTTCAGTGATTAAAGATTGGAGGTAAGTATAAAGATGTTGGTGAAAATCTTTACCCATCAACACAATAGGGAATTTGGGAACCTTTTTGGTTTGAATTAAAGTAATCGCTTCAAAAAATTCGTCCAAAGTTCCATATCCACCAGGCATTACAACAAAAGCATAGCTGTATTTATTGAGTAATACTTTTCTTACAAAAAAGTAATTCAAGTCAATCCATTGATCCAAATATGGGTTGGGACTTTGTTCCATTGGTAAAATAATATTACAACCCACCGAACGTCCTTTAGATTCTTGTGCTCCTCGATTGGCTGCTTCCATGATTCCCGGACCACCGCCTGTAAGCACAGTAAATCCAAGTTTTGCAATTTCAGACCCCATTCTTCTAGCTAAATCATAGTACGGATGATTTTCCTTAAACCTAGCCGAACCAAAAACCGTTACACAAGGACCAATAAAATGAAGTTTTCTAAATCCTTTTATAAACTCTCCCATAACATGAACAAGGAATTTCAATTCTTGCCATCTCGACCGAGGACCTTCCAAAAATTCTGTTTCTTTTTGCGATCCTTTTGGCGTGAAATTGAAAGCTTTATTTATAATTTCTTGAATTTCAGTCATAATCTAATAACTTCTTCCACAAACTAAGTAATTCTATTTTGAAATAACCTAGTTCAGGTTTTCTGTAAAATGTTTTAACTAAGTTTTTTGAAATTTAAAATGCTTTTTAACTTTCTAAAATTTCAATATTATTCCAAAACAGTTACCTTTTTTTCAATAGATTGCAGGCTTAAAAACACATCGATTTTTGAAATTGAATGTGCTTAATTTTTTTCAAACATTATGTCAACAAGTCAACAGATATTACCTCATGCTTTGCTTGAAAATCTTGAACTTTTAGCCAAACAAGTGGTGGAAGGTTTTATAATTGGATTGCATAAAAGTCCATTTCATGGGTTTTCAGTTGAATTTGCTGAACATAGACTTTACAATCAAGGCGATGCTTTACGCCATGTGGATTGGAAAGTTTTTGGAAGAACAGACAAATTATTTGTGAAAAGATATGAAGAGGAAACTAATTTGAGGTGTTGTATTGCCATTGACACATCTTCATCTATGTTTTTTCCTAAAGATGAAAACAGATTGAATAAGCTACAATATGCTGTTTTGTGTGCAGCTTCTCTTGTTCAATTGTTGAAAAAACAATTGGATGCCACAGCATTGACTTTATTTGATGAAAATCCATATTATTTTTCAGCTTGTCGTTCATCTGCAACGCATTATAGAATGTTGACAAATGAATTGGAAAAGTTATTAAAATATGAGCCAGAAAATAGGAAAACGAATGCTGCTGCAAGTTTGCACGAAATTGCCGATAAAATGCATCGTCGATCAATGATTGTTGTTTTTAGCGATATGTTAGATGATCTTACACAAATGGAAGAAATGTTTTCTGCCATGCAACATTTGCGCTATAACAAACATGAAGTTATTTTATTTCATATAGTTGATGGCAAAAAGGAAATTGGTTTTGAATTTGAAAATAGACCTTATGAATTTGTAGATTTAGAAACTGGTGAAAAATTGAAACTGCAACCAAATCAAGTGAAAGAACAATATATTTCAAATTTTAAAAAGTATCAAGAGCTAATTGCAAACAAATGCCATCAGTACAATATTGATAGAGTGGCTATTGATTTGAGTGAGCCTGTTGAGCAAATCTTGCACACATTTTTAATGAAGAGAAATAAATTGCTTTAGAACATTTTTTTTAGTAGTTTTGCATCCCGTTTGGAATTTCTAAGTTGTAATTTAGAAAAGTTCTTTATTTAGTAACAAATCAATATAATATAGTTTTATCTTATAGTGATTTGATGAAATGAAGATTGAGACATGAAGCATAATCGAGAATTTGAAATAGCTTGGCAAGGGTTAAAGCTAGGTCCTCATCAATATCAATATGAGATTGATGACAAATTCATGAACGAGCAAGGTCAACATGAGCAAGATTGGACATCGTTTTCAGCCAAAGTGAATGTAACTTTTGACAAACATGTCAATTTTTTTATGCTTCATTTTGATGTTGATGGAAAGGTTCAAACACCTTGCGACAGATGTGGAGATGGGTTTGAAATGCAACTTTGGGATGAATTTGATTTATTAATCAAATTAGCAGGTGAGGATGTAGAAGAGATATATGAAGACGATGAAGTTGTTTTCATTCCTAGGAGCGAAACTGTGTTGGACATTAGCAAATGGATTTATGAGTTTGTATTACTCAGTTTCCCATTGCAGAAAGTTCATCCTGAAAATGAAGACGGAGTTTCAGCTTGCAATCAAGAAGCATTAAAGTTGCTTGATAAACTTGCAGAACCCGATGTAAAAGAAGAAAAAATTAATAATATCTGGAAAGGTCTCGAAGCCTTGAAAGAAAATAATTCAAATAAACGTAAATCGAAATAAAAGCAAACTAAAATGCCAAATCCGAAGCGACGTCACTCACAACAACGCGGTGCAAAGCGCCGTACGCATTATAAAGCTGTAGCTGCAACTTGGAGTATTGACCAAGTTACAGGTGAAAGCCATCTTCGTCACCGTGCACATTGGGTGGAAGGAAAATTATACTACCGCGGTAGAGTAGTAGTGGATAAGAGTGCTCCTGAAGCTGCTGCCACAACAGAAGAAAATCAATAACCTAAAAGCTTTTTTATAAAGTAATGAGGATAGGGCTTGACATAATGGGTGGCGACTTTGCCCCTTCTGCAGCAATTAAAGGTGTGTTACAATTTTTCGAGCAATCGAAAGATAGTAATGTGCATTTAGTTTTGGTAGGAAATGCCCAAGCTGCCGAGCCTTATCTTCCGTTGCTTGAAGCATTCAAATTACGCTATACTTTGGTGGATACACCAGAGGTTATAGGCATGAATGAACATCCTACTAAAGCGCTTAAAGAAAAACCGAATTCTAGCATTGCTGTTGGTTTTGGATTACTTGTTGCTGGCAAAGCAGATGCTTTTATTGGTGCAGGTAATACTGGTGCTATGATGGTTGGTGCCATGTATTCTGTCAAAACAATTGAAGGTATTCTTCGTCCAACAATTGCAACTCCAGTTCCATGTAACAATGGTGATTACAATTTTTTGTTAGATGTAGGCGCTAATGCTGATTGCAAACCAGAGCATTTGGTTCAATTTGCCCAACTAGGTTCTATCTACGTAAGTAAAGTTTGGAACAAAGCACCAAAGATCGGTTTATTGAATATTGGTGAAGAAGAAGGTAAGGGCAATATTTTAGCACAAGCAACCTATCCATTACTCAAGGCAAACGAAAATATCAATTTCATTGGCAATGTTGAAGGAAGAGATGTTTTTCTAGATACAGCCAATGTAATTGTTTGTGAAGGTTTTGTGGGAAATGTGGTGCTTAAAATGGCAGAGTCTATTCATCATATTTTCAAAGCTAGAGGTGTTCAAGATGAATTTTTAGAGCATTTCAATTATGAAATCTATGGCGGTACACCAATTTTAGGTGTTAATAGCCCTGTGATTATTGGTCATGGTATTTCACAAGCTGTGGCTTTTTGCAATATGATTAAAATGGCAAGTCAAATCGTTGAAGCAGATTTAGTAAATGTCTTCAAATCTCACTTTGCAAATAATTCTGCAACTGCTTAATCTAGTTTTATCCCTTTTGATTTAAAGTTTGTTTGAATGTCCAAATTTGGGCTCGTTTCGTTTTTCTCATTTTTATCAATGAAAAAGTCTGTGCTTTTTGAACTAAGGTGAATCCACGCTATTACTGATTTCCAATTTTCCGAACCATCTACATCCATTTTACCTTTTACCAATAATTCATTTTTATTTAGCCAAACTGCGTTGGTGTACACGCAACTTGGTCCATTAAATAGAAGCCTTATTCTTTTCATTTTTTTCAAATCTACAAGCGCCACTTCCTGATCGATTTCTCCATTTCTGGCAGTAAGTTCTCCTTGGTTGTTCTTTTCTACCAAAATTTGATAACTGAATAAATCTAAAAAGGCAGAAGAATCAATATTATAAATTAATATTTTATTATAATTGTCGTAAAAGTTTTGGACTTCGACAAAATCAGTTTCATACCAATTAGATGAGTCGGTGTGGTCTATAATAAAAGAGGTTAAATTTTTATCATTTTTGAATTGAAGTATTGAAGTGTCTGAAAAATTATTATCATTTAATATTTTAGAAAGATTAATTTCATCTATTTGTTCCAAACTTTTTTGTTCGTGCTTGTTGGACGTACAACTTCCAAAAAGAGCAATGCAAAAAGACAATATAAGATATTTTGTTCTCATGTATTTATTGGTAACTGCCAATAGGTTTGTAATTTGAATAAAATTTAGCTTATCAAATATACTATCTTTGTATCACTACTTAGACTGGGTTATCGCTTCCTGCGTAGGCTTGAAGAGGAAAGTCCGGACAGCAAAGAGCAGCGCACCACCTAACGGGTGGGGCACATCAAAAGTTTGCACAGAAAGTGCCACAGAAAATAACCGCCTTTCAAGAAAGGTAAGGGTGAAAATGTAGTGTAAGAGACTACGCAATTGTTTAGTAATAAGTAATTGGGGTAAACCTTGCGCGCTGAAATGCCAAATAGGCGATTGCTTGAGGGTGGCTCGCCCGATAATCGTGGGTTGGCAGCTTGAGCTGAGTAGCGATATTCAGCCTAGATAAATGATAACCATTTCAAGCAATTGAAATACAGAATCCGGCTTATAGGCTAAGTAGTTTTTTACTGAAAAAATTGTATATGTTTTTTGATATTACATAATAAACAACTGATTCTTGTTTTACGCTTTCATCCGTCACCATTTACTTTTTATTTTTTCTCTATTGTTGCTTTTAGGGTTGCTCATTTTTGTCTTTATCAAAAAAGACAGTATTACCTGGAGATTCAAAATGTATACAGAGAAAAATATTGTTGAAAAAAAATTTCGTCTCTCTGAAGAAATTAAAGAAACTTCTGGCTTAATTTATTGGGATGATCTTTTGTGGACTATGAAAGACCATAATAGTCCAAATTTATTTGCATTAGACCCAAAATCTGGAAAATTATAAAAAAAGTGCACATTTTGAATGCCAATTGTTTTGACTGGGAAGATTTAGCACAAGATAGCAGAAAAATATATATTGGTGATTTTGGAGATAATGATTACAAACCAAAATTGAAGAAAAGAACAATTTATAGTATATCTAAAGATTCTATTCTTGTTGGTAAGGATACCTTATTAGCCGATACGCTTCACTTTATTTTTGAAGGATTTTATAATAATAGAGGTTATAAAGTGAATCACACCAACTTCGATTGTGAAGCAATGATTTCATTTGGCGACAGTTTGTATTTATTTACAAAACAATGGATTAATAAACATACAACAGTATATTCTTTGCCCAAAAAACGAGGATTTGCCGTTGCCCGCAAGGTTGCCGAATATAATGTTGACGCATTGATTACAGGTGCTTGTTTTTCGACTGAAGATTCAACTATTGCACTTTCTGGTTATCATACTGATAGAAAAAGCTATTTGACGCCTTTTGTGTATTTACTTTCGAATTTTAAAGGAAATCAGTTTTTTTCTGGTGATGTTAAGAAAATATATATAGGAAAGCCATTTCACCAAGTTGAAGCCGTTGCTACAAAAGACGGAAAGGAATATTTTTTCACAAATGAAGCACTATTTCAGCAAGGCATAGGAATTCCAGCTTATTTGATGAAATGTCATTTGAAGAAATGAATTAATTCTGAATAAATAGATTATTTGAATTTAATAACATGAATCCAGTCGTACATTCTGAGCTGCCTTATAAAGATGCTAACAGAACTTCGGCATTCTACGTTAATTGTTTTAAATGGAAAATCACAGTTTTAAGGGATCAATTTAATGATTATATATTGGCACATACCGCTATGCATGATGTAAAACCGGGTTTTCCTGCTGATAGTATTGATGGTGGATTTTATAAATATAAACAAGATTGGCCGAGTCAGCACCCTTTAATTGTAATTGGGGTAGAAAATATTGAAGAATCTATCACTCTAATTGAAAGTAATGGAGGAAGAGTTTTGGGCGATCCAATATTGATTTCGAACTTCGGATAATATGTGTCTTTCTTAGATACAGAAAGGAACAGAAATAGCATCATTCAGCCTATTGACAGGCAATTTAAATAATGTTTTTATGTAATATATTACATTTTTAAGCATATATAAAAAAAGGACAACGATTATATTACCCTTTTTTCTTGTTTAAATACCATTTTAAGAATATACCTGAATTTCATTATAAACTGTATCTCTTTCTACGGGAGTTCTTCCCACCTGCTTTATTAAGTCGCAAATTGCTTCAGTGCTCATTGAAGGATTTTGTTCTTCTGAGCCAGCCATTGAATAAATCTTAGTGGTATCATCAATGGTTCCATCTAAATCATTCACACCAAACGACAAAGTTAGTTGTGCATTTTGACGACCGAGCATTGGCCAATACGCTTTTAGATTTTTGAAATTATCCATATACAATCTTGCAATCGCATATAGTCTCATGTCATCATCGGTAGTCACTTCACCAATATGACTCATGTCATTGTCTCCGTTTCTAAATTTCAATGGAATGAAGCAATTAAAGCCACTAGTTTTGTCTTGAAGCTGGCGAAGACGTTCCATATGATCAACTCTGTGAGCATAGTCTTCAATATGTCCATAAAGCATTGTAGCATTACTATGCATTCCAAGCTGATGCGCCGTTTCGTGTATGTTTAACCATCCTTCTGCATCCACTTTGTCTGCACAAATTTCGTTTCGAATTTCAGCATTAAAAATTTCAGCTCCTCCTCCTGGTAATGATTGCAATCCTGCATTTTTCAGTTGTTGCATTCCTAGCTCTGTTGTCAATTTTGCTTTCCGAAACATGTAGTCAAGTTCCACTGCAGTAAAACCTTTGATGTGTAAATCAGGTCGATGAGATTTTATTTTTTGAATCAATTCACAGAAGAATTCAAGATTCATTTTTGGATGAACACCACCAACGATGTGAACCTCTGTAACGGTCTGTCCATCATATTTTCGAACAATGTCCATCATTTGTTCAATAGATAATTCCCATCCTTCATCTCTATGTTTGTATTGACGAGAATACGAGCAAAAATTGCAAGTGAACACACAAACATTGGTTGGTTCAATATGGAAATTTCTATTGAAATAAACCTTGTTTCCGTGCATTCTTTCTTTTACGAAATTTGCTAATGCGCCAACAAATGCTAGCGACCCTTTTTCAAAAAGAAGAACGCCTTCCTCTTGGGTTAGGCGTTCTTGAGCAATTACTTTTTCTACAATGAGGGTAAGTTCTTTATCTAAACTTGTTTGTTGTAAAATCTCTTTTAAGTTGAATGAGGTTGTCATTATTCAATCGTTATTTTCTGAGTTTCAATTTGTTGGTCAAAAGTACATTCAACTAAGTAAAGACCTTTGGGCATTCCACCTAAATCTATCGAATAAGAATTGATAGAAGCATTGTCAGTATTTATAGTTTTAACTGTTTGACCAATCGAATTGAAAACAATTATTTTTGATAATGGTTGAGTAAAATTCGTTTGAATGTTAATGATATCTTTTGATGGATTTGGGTAAACCTGAAAACTAACTGCATGATTTGGCGTGGCAACTTCAGTTGGCCAATACAAAACATCGGTTGATTCAGATAGGCTTTTAGTAATGCCAGGAACATTGAATTGACTGCGCATCAAACTCACTTGTCCTTTAGTGAACATGACCATACATTTATCATCTACGTAATCCATGTAATTCATCCACATTATTCCATTTCCACTTGAACTACAAACATCAAACAAGGGAAAAGTAGGGCAGTCGGAAGTTGAATTATAGGTTGGATCACTTTGTGGAGGTGTATCTGCAATTCCATCGTCGCCAAGTCCAGTACAAGTTGCATCTTGACCGAACGTGTGCTCCAATTCAAAGAAGTGACCAATTTCATGAGTCAAAGTTCTGCCAAGGTCAGTAACGCTTGGATTGAAAAATTGTGTTGCTGAAGTTCTCTTTCCAAAATTTCCATAATCGATGACAACACCAGTCATATTGGCGCTCCAACCAAAGCTCACAAAGCTTGGCGGAACTGTGTAACCCAAAATACCCGATTCTTTAATGTCCACCACCCAAATGTTGAGGTATTTGTTTGGGTCCCAAGCGTACAATCCTCCAATTGAACCATCTTTACAATCACAACCATCGTTGGTAATTGAGCTGAAATTAGCTTTTGTAGTAACTAAAAGTTCATAACCATCAACAGAAGTATTTGTTGGACTTCTGTGCGCGGGTTGAAATTCGATTGTAGCGTTTCCAAACAATGGCTTGAATGCTCCAGGAATTTGAATGCTGTCTGCGTTTGTTGCGCTATAATCTTTATTTAAAGCATCAATTTGACTAATCATTCTGTCTCTGATTCCAGTTGTACCACCTAGTTGATTGATTTTTGCTTGTGTCAAAATCACATGAAAAATTACTGGTATGGTATATTTGGTTACCGTTGTTTTTTGAAGTGCAGTATGGTTGTTTTCTAATTCAACTGCTCTATTTTGTCGATGCTGAATATACTGCGTTTTCAGCGTTGGATTAGATTGGAATTTTTGATCCAAAAGTTGATAAGTGCCGCATCTCGTTGTATGTTGTGCTTGTGCAAATGATGACAGGAAAGTGCCGCCTATCAACAAAGCTGAAAAAAGTTTTTTCATTTATTGTTTTTGAATAAGATTATTTTAATTTCCTTGAGTTGATTTCATCTCTGATTGGGATGGCTAGTGTATAATCTTCATTTTCAAGCGCTTGTAGTAACATTTGTTCTAATTCTGATATGGATAAACTTTTCAAATCTTTATTTGTATTTGACTCAGCTGAAGATTTTTTTGAGTTGTCAATCTTTGATGGACTAGATGCAGTTTCTGGTCCGTCTAAATATAAGCCAGCTGCTTCTAAAACGTTTTCATAAGTAAATATTCTACAATCTGATCTGACGGCAAGTGCCAATGCATCAGAAGTTCTTGAATCTATTTCAACAGTTTCTCCATTCGAGTTGATGCAAATTAACTTGGCATAAAATACACCTTCTTCTAATTTATATATTAAAACAGTGTCTAATTCGATGCTAAAAGACTGCATCATATTGGCTAGTAAATCATGAGTGAGCGGTCTTGCAGGTCGCATTCTTTCAAGGGCAACTGCAATGGCTTGTGCTTCAAAAGCTCCAATTACGATTGGTAGTCTGCGTAAACCATCTATTTCACCCAAAACGATGGCATAAGACTGAGCCTGAGTGGTGCTATGAGAAAGGGCTAAAATTTCTAATTCAATTTTTTTCATCTTTATTGTCTGAAAAGAACAGCAGATTATGGCTCGCAAGTTACTGCATTTTACATAAAGAACTGACATATCAAATCAGTAAAATTCATAACTGAAACGCAGATATTTGTGAGAAATTAATATGTTTTTTGGTTTGAAAATGTTGAGGGTTTTAAAAAACAATATCAATTTTCTTATTTTGATTTAGCAATTTCATTATTATGAAGTTTCCCTACGAATAAAACCATAGTGATCGCACCAATGGTGGCAAATAACATATCTGATTGTGTGTCCCAAACATAACCCTGTGTGCCCAAAAACGCATCGGCGGATTCGCCAGTTCCAAATGCAACAAACCACTCTAAAAATTCATATATGACGCTTACTGTCACACAAACACTCACCGTTAAAAATGCCAACCAACCCTTGTTTGATATGATGTTTTTCCTGATTAATATTTCTCTCGTTATGATTGCAGGCACAAATCCTTGCATAAAATGACCGACTTTGTCATAATTGTTGCGGCTTTGATGAAAAACTTCTTTAATCCAATCAAATAATGGAACTTCTGCATAGGTGTAGTGTCCACCCACAAATAGCACATAGGAATGTATTAATATGAAAAAATAAGTTAAGTAGGTGAATTGTAATTTAGAAAAGGTAAATATCAAAATAAAAAATCCAATAATTGCTGGAAAAACTTCCAATAACCAAGTGAAATAGTCGTGTGGTCGAATGGCTGAAATAACCAATCCTAAATCAAAAAGCAGAACTAATATATAGTATTTTTTCATTTTGTATAAATATGGTGATTATTAAAAGACTTATTTTTTCTTTTTTTTTAAATTATGTTTACCGACTATCGTGTAATTTACGGAGTTATTTGAGCATAATGATTTATCGCATTTCTTGTTTTCTATTCTGCCTATTATTGTCTTTGCAAGTCTTTGCATCCAAGATTTTCATCCCAATGGATGTTGACCATCAAATCAATCATCTCAAAGCCTACGGCGTTACATATGCTGCTTTGAAAATGGGTATAGAGGCGGATTGGTTATTGAATTATCGTGGTGGAAGTTTTGCAATCGATCAAGTTGAAGCTGTTGAACGATTGTGTAAACTACGAGGTGTTAGCTATGAAATTGTTTCTGAAGCGCAATATACTAATATGGTTGTTGAAATCATGAATCCAGATTTTAACGGAGATGTGGTAAAGCTTGAAAAACCTCCGAAAATCGCTGTGTACACACCGCCTGGAAAATTGCCTTGGGATGATGCGGTGACACTTGTTTTGACCTATGCAGAAATTCCATTCGATAAAGTTTATGACACTGAAGTGTTAGAAGAAAAATTGCATGAATATGATTGGTTGCATTTGCATCATGAAGATTTTACGGGTCAGTATGGAAAGTTTTGGGCGCAATTTCGCAACACCAACTGGTATCAAGAAGATGTGAAAAATCAAGAAGCAATTGCCCAAAAACACGGGTTCAAAAAAGTGTCTCAATTGAAATTGGCAGTGTCTCAAAAAATTCGTGAATTCGTTGCTGGTGGTGGTTTTATGTTTGCCATGTGTTCAGCAACGGATAGTTACGATATTTCTCTAGCAGCTGCAAATGTTGATATTTGCGATGTGCCATTTGATGGAGATCCAGCAGCACCTAATGCTCCTCAAAAAATGGATTTCAGCCAAACGTTTGCTTTTAAGGATTTTATCATTTCAATGAATCCTTATGAATATGAATTCTCCAATATTGATAACACCAATTTCAGAAGAGTATTGATGGACGCGGATTATTTTTCCTTGTTTACATTTTCTGCAAAGTTCGATCCTGTTCCAAGCATGTTGTGTCAAAATCATACAACAACAATTAAAGGCTTTATGGGTCAAACTACTTCATTTAGAAAAGAAGTGTTGAAAACAAATGTTTTGGTGATGGGCGATTATAAACCAACAAATGAAGCAAGATATATTCATGGTGAATTTGGCAAAGGCACATGGACTTTTTATGGTGGTCATGATCCAGAAGATTATCAACATCAAGTTGGTGATCCGCCTACAGATTTGAGTTTGCACACCAGTTCTCCAGGTTATAGATTGATTTTAAACAATGTACTTTTTCCAGCAGCTAAGAAAAAACACAGAAAAACTTAAGGTTATCTTTTTTGAAAGAATCAGTTTAATATCAGTAGAAAATTAAGAATTGTATGCAAAATGAAAAGGGATTGTATCGGTTGATACAATCCCTTTGACATATTTATGAAGTAGAGTAGAAGCTGCTAGTTTTAACTAGATTCGTCTTCTGCTTTTTTCATTTTATCTTTCAAAGCAGCCAAAGCATCTAAATCGCCAAGTGTTGGTTTTTCAACTTTGCTTTGTACGTTTTTAACCGCTTTCTTAGTGTTTTCATCGTCTGCTTTTGCAGCTTTACGAGCAGCATCTTTTTCTTCAGCAACAACTTGTTCCCAAACACGGCTGTGAGACACCATAATACGTTTGTCGTTACGATCGAATTCAATAATCATGAATTCTAGTGTTTCATCGTTTTCAACATTGTTGCCATTTTCTTTACGAAGATGACGTGCAGGAGCGTAAGCTTCTAAACCATATTGAAGTTGAACAGTTGCACCTTTATCATCTTTCTTAGTCACATGACCTTCGTGAATAGAACCAATTGGGAAAACAGTTTCGAATGTGTTCCATGGGTCTTCTTCGATTTGTTTGTGACCTAGAGCTAATTTGCGGTTTTCTTTATCGATGCTTAAGATAATTACATCAATAACTTCACCCACTTTAGTGAATTCACTTGGGTGATTGAAACGCTTAATCCAGCTAAGGTCGCTGATGTGAATCATGCCACCAATACCTGTTTCCAATTCAACGAACACGCCATAAGGAGTGATGTTTTTAATTGTTCCTTTGTGACGGCTTTCGATTGGGAATTTGTTTTCAATTGTTTCCCATGGATCTTCAGTCATTTGCTTGATAGACAAGCTCATTTTGCGCTCATCTTTGTCAAGAGTTACAACAACTGCTTCATATTCATCGCCTAATTTGAAGAATTCCTTCGCATTGATTGGTTGAGATGACCATGTGATTTCAGAAACATGAACAAGTCCTTCAACACCTGGAAGAATTTCAAGGAAAGCTCCGTAGTCTTCAATATTTACTACTTTACCTTTCACTTTAGCTCCCTCGTTGATATCGATATTTAAATTATCCCAAGGATGAGGAGTCAATTGTTTCAAGCCAAGACTGATGCGTTTTTTCTCATCGTCAAAATCAAGAACAACGACGTTCAATTTCTGACCATTTTCTAGAACTTCAGTTGGGTGGTTGATACGTCCCCAGCTAATATCTGTGATATATAGTAAGCCATCAACTCCACCTAGATCGATGAATGCTCCGAAGTCTGTTACGTTTTTCACGGTACCTTCAAGAACTTGTCCTTTTTCTAGTTGTCCGATGATTACGCTACGTTGTTGTTCGATATCGCTCTCTATCAATGCTTTGTGTGAAACAACTGCATTGCGGATAGCTTCGTTGATTTTCACCACTTTGAAGTCCATCGTTTTGCCAACATATTGGTCGTAATCTGTAACTGGTTTCACATCAATTTGTGAGCCTGGTAAGAATGTTTCCAATCCATGAACATCAACAATAAGACCACCTTTAGTTTTAGAGGTAATTGTTCCAGTAACCACTTCGCCAGTTTTGTAAAACTCAACGATTTGTTGCCAAGAGCGAGTAGCACGAGCTAATTTGCGGCTAAGGTGAAGATGACCATTTCTGTCTTCTTTTTCGACAACCATTACTTCCACTTCATCACCAATTTTGATGTCGTGCATGTCACGGAATTCATTCAACGAAATAAGTCCGTCTGATTTGAATCCGATGTTTACGATCACATCAGTCTTTGTAAGACCAACGATAAGACCATTAAGCAATTCAGAATCTGACACTTGTTTGAAAGTGCTGTCATACACTTGATCCATTTGCGCTCTTTTTTCTTGTGAATAAGAGGCAACATTACGTTTGTCGACGCTCCAATCGAAGTCGTCATGAGCTGTTGTATCTACTTGATACTCGTTCTGTGTGTTAGACATAGTAACGAACTGATTTTGTTGTTCAGATCAGGTACTGATTTTAAAAGGGTGAAAAATATTATCAAAAGCCTATATATGGCTAAAGATTTGCAAAGATAGATTTTTAATCAATGAATCTTGAATAAAATTTAAATTATCTTATTAGTCTTATGTAAATTGAACTTATTGATATTGAAAAATTAAACACTGTTGCTTTTGATAGAGGAAAACAAATATTAAATAAAAAGCTTCTTGCTTTGAAAACAAGAAGCTTCTAAAATGAAAATAATGTTTAATTTATTCTTTTATCACTTTTATTATTTTAACTGAATTGTTGGTACTAATCTTACATTGGTAAATTCCCGTTGGGTACTGGCTTAAATCCATAGATTTACCACTAGATATTTGTTTTTCTTCATACACTATTTTCCCGTCCATTGTTATAAGTTGAATATCAACTTTTTCTCCATTCGAGGTTTTAAAAGTTAAATTAATTTTATCTTTTGTAGGGTTAGGATGAATTGTATATACATATCCGTTATGCGAAATAAATGGATTAGAAGTTTCAATTCTTATTTTGTTTTCAGTTGTGTTGGTTAGAATAACATCGTTATTGTCAAAATATATGCCTGCTCTGTTATAAATATATGTTCCTGGTGTAAGATTGTTTTTTGAACGAATGTTGTAAGAAACCCAACCGTTACTAGCCTCTTGGTTGCTACCGCTGTCTGGTAAATAGATGCCATAAAAATAGAAATTCAAAATACCATTTCCGGACATTGAAAAGTTCATTGGATGTGAAGAACCTGTTATTTCTAACGTCATTGGATCAACACCGTTATCTAGAGTATCACGAAGAATAACAGTAACTGCAGGAGCGTTTCCTGTATTTTGAAAGTGAATATTATAATGTAATAATGTTCCTGCTTCTATGTCGTTTGTTGGAGAAACATGTTTTTCGTTAGGGTCAAAAGAAGAAGAAATCAATTGGTGTAAATCAACTTGATTGTTTGATGTGTCAAGGTCTGTAGCAAGCGGTGCTATGCTTAATGTTGAATTAGTGTAATTACCTAAAACAGCAGATGTAGAGCAGCCAAGGTGTAATAAAAAACTGTTTGTTGCGCCAGGAGCTAAATTGTTATAGGCCCATTTCAATGTTTGTCCATTAATTACAGTTGGAGGAACATTGCAACTGACAAAAGATAATAACGGATCTAAAACCATTGTTATAGTATCGCTTTCAGGAACAATTCCATAATTATGATAACTGATTGGTAACATACCACCACCGCCAGGCTGCACAGTCCAATTAGGACAAGATATTCCAACGTCATGCACATTGGGCATCATACTATAACCAAAATTCCAACCAGAACATGCTTGAGTTTGAGGTGATATATTAGAAGATGAAGAGCCACTAAAAGTCCAATATTGTTGTGGTGATGCTGTAACTGTATAAGTTAAACTTGAGTCAGTAAAGAAAAATGCATAGTCACCAACAGCATTGCTACTAACATAATAATTTCCTGGAGTGATATTTAATATTCTATTTGCAATACCAGTGTCAGCACCATCAAATACTCCGTTGTTGTTTATATCGTTGTATGTTTTTCCTGTAATGTATGAAAAAGTTACACCTTGATTATTAGCACACTGTCCCCAATGAAAAGCAAATCCTGGAGGCATGCTACACATTGTACTAGTTGGGAAAATAGTATTAATTGAATTTGAAGGTTGGGCTAAAGCCCAGTTACAACTTGAGTCATCTAAAACAGAATAATCAGTGTTGGAAGCCCCACGAATTCCAATTTGTGTGTTAAAAGGACTCAACCCAATATTCATCACACCGTAAACAAAACGGATGCAATTACTTGTTTCATACAACCAAACTTGAAAATTTAAATCACCTGTGTTGCTACCAAAATATTTATAGTGTTCCCACTGAATAATCATAATCCTATTTGGTGCTGTACCAATAGTAGTATATTGCAAACTTGACCCAGCACCCCCGTTACGAAGGTCGCCACCAAAAGGTGAAATCACATTATTATTGGTGTTGTTTAGTGGGCTTGTAAACATAGAATTTCCAACTGAATCAACATCAAGCCAGCCATTCGTTGTAATTGCAATTTTATTATGACTTATGCCACCATAAACAAAATTAAAACCAATTGGAATGTTGTTATAGCACATGTCATCCATGTTAAGTGCATCAACTGTTATACCAGTTATGGTTTGAAATGTATCCATGCTTGCAGCAAAAGGCATCGAGTTGACGTTCTGTGCATTTGAATAATTTGTCATGCCAACAAATAAGCAACTTAAAAAACTAAATAATTGAAAAGTTGATTTCATGTTAAAAATTTTTAAAAATATAGTGATTTTTTAAATCAAAATAATTATTTAAAAAATAATTCGTCAACGATTTAAATTTAATTAATTTGTTAATATTTATTTTCTAAATTTTTTGAAAACCAACTAAGTGGTTGCACCAAAATAAATTGTGTGCGAAAGGAAAAAAGAAAGCCACTTTAATAAAGTGGCTTGGTGTAGCGAGAAGCAGAATTGAACTGCCGACCTCAGGGTTATGAATCCTGCGCTCTAACCATCTGAGCTACCTCGCCATTTTTTGGACTGCAAAAGTAAGAGAAGATTTTCAAAAATCAATATTATGGAGCAGCATTTTTAAATTTTCTGAAATTTTAGTGATTTTCCTTTGCTCATAATCAAAGCAAATCATGCCAGTTTTGGCATGAAAAATATTGATTTTAACACCATTCCTGTTCGTAGTGAGTTCATACAACAAATCAAAAGACTTTTCTGTACAATTGTCAGAATATAAATTAATGTCCAAAACATCTCCATAAAAGGCCTCGTTTTTATAGGCAATCATACTGTCTGACATAATCAATCCATGACCACCAACATTCATTTCACTCATTTTATTTTCCGTCAACCATTGCATTCTAGCTTCGTGCAAAATGGATAATACTTTGTCGTTGCCTAAATGATTACCATAATTAATGTCTGTAATCCTAACAGGAATTGAACAATTAAAAATCGGTTTCTGATTGGGAAAATTTATTTTTACACGCATTTGAATTTCGTTTCAATACAAGAAAACTTGATTCAAAATTATCTTTTACCAAACAATCAATTAAGTATTTGTATGAAAATAATATGTATTGGCAGAAATTATTCCGAACATGCTAAAGAATTGAATAACGATGTACCATCTGAACCTGTTGTTTTTATGAAACCCAAAAGCGCTTTGTTGCAACCCGACAAGCCTTTTATCATTCCTGATTTCACCAAAGATTTGCATTATGAATGCGAGTTGGTCGTTAAAATTGGTAAGAACGGAAAATATATTCAAGAAAAATTCGCATCGAAATATTACAATGAAATATCTGTGGGCATCGATTTCACTGCCCGCGATTTACAACAACAACAAAAGTCTAAGGGTTTACCTTGGGAAATCGCTAAGGCTTTCGATAATTCAGCTGTTGTTGGACATTTTATTTCTTTAAATGAAAATAGAAAAATTGATGACATTAATTTTTCTATGAAAAAAAATGGAGAATTAGTACAGCAAGGAAATTCATCACAAATGCTATTTTCTGTAGATAAAATAATTGCTTATGTGTCGCAGTTTTTTACGCTCAATATTAGTGACCTAATTTTCACTGGAACTCCTGCTGGAGTTGGAACTGTAGCTATTCTTGATGAATTGGAAGGTTTTTTAGAAGACGAAAAAATGTTTGACTTATCTATACAGTAATTTATCATATCAATGGACGTGAAAATCAATGCTGAATGGCAATCGGTTTTGGAGCCTTGCTTTGAACAGCCTTATTTCAAACAGCTTTCTTCTTTTTTGAAAAATGAAAAAGCAAAGGGCAAAACATTTTTTCCAAAAGGGAAAGATATTTTTCATGCTTTCGATGCAACTCCTTTTTCAAATGTAAAAATGGTCATTCTTGGTCAAGATCCCTATCATCAGCCAGGACAAGCACATGGTTTGTCGTTTTCTGTCCCAATTGGAGTAGCACCTCCACCTTCACTACTAAATATATATAAGGAGTTGCAAAGTGATTTGGGTATGCCCATTCCTAGTCATGGAAATTTAGAAACTTGGGCGCAACAAGGTGTTTTATTACTCAATGCGGCTTTGACAGTTGAGGCAAATTCTCCGATGTCGCACAGCAAAATTGGATGGCATGATTTCACGAACGATGTGATTAAAATAATATCTGAAAAAAAAGAGCATGTTGTGTTTTTGCTGTGGGGCAATTTTGCCAAGTCGAAACAAAATCTTATTGATTCGAGCAAACACTTAATTTTGTCTGCTGCCCATCCTTCTCCGCTTTCTGCGTACAATGGATTTTTTGGTTGTCAACATTTCAGCAAAGCCAATTTATGGCTAGAAGCAAAAGGTTCAAAATCAATAAAATGGGATAGTATTTTAAATTAATGAAAAAGATATTAGGAAAAATATATTTTGTTTATGCGATTTTGGTTTTTGTGCTCACCATGTTGGTAGTGCTGATTCCAATTTGGATAACTACCTTATTTCAAGAGCCGATTGCTTCGAAATTGTTGCATCCCATTTTTCGATTATGGATGAATGTTTATTTGCCTTTGGTGGGTTGTCCGGTAAAAAGAAAGGGAAAGCATCATTTTGAAAAGGGGAAAAATTATATAGTTGTACTTAACCATAATTCTTTATTTGATATTCCTGTTTCTTCGCCTTGGATTCCTGGACCTAACAAGACATTGGCCAAAATTGAAATGGCAAGGATTCCACTTTTTGGCATTATTTATAAAGCGGGTTCAATATTACTAGATCGAAAAAGTGAAAAAAGTAGGAGAGAAAGCTATGGGCAAATGCAGCAAATGTTGGAAAAAGGATTGCATTTATGTTTATATCCCGAAGGAACTAGAAATAAATCGGATAAACCAATACAGACTTTTTATGATGGTGCATTTTTAACTGCAATAAAATCTCAAAAAGACATTATTCCTGGTTTAATATTTAATACGAAAGAAATTTATCCAGCATCAGCAAAATTTTGGGGAAGACCTAAACCCATACATATACATTTCTTGCCACCAGTTTCAACCAAAGGTTTAACAGCGCAAGATGCTTCGTCATTGAAAGAGAAAATTCATGAAATGATGACTGAATATTATGTTTTAAATCAAAGCAGATTATGACCTATACGATAATTGGTTCAGGTAACATGGCTTGGTTTTTAACTCAACGACTACAACAAGCTGGATTTCGTTGTATGGGAGTTTATGGAAGGAATAGAACAGAAGTGGCTTTACTTTCGGAATCGGTAAATGCGCCAATTTTTCATCATATAAGTCATATTCGCGAAGGATTGGCAGATTGTTGCATCATTGCTGTTGCCGACCAAGCCATTGCAGAGGTTGCTGCAAAGTTGCCCCTTACTGAAACCGTTGTTATTCACACAGCTGGCTCTTTGGCTTTAGATGTTATTCCAACACATAATTCGGCGGCTTTGTGGTGTATTTATTCCATTTTAAAAAATGATTTACCAACACATAGGAATATTCCTGTTGTTTGTGAGTCGGGTTCACCAAAAGCAGCAGACATAGTTAGTCAGCTGGCAAATGCTATAACAGACATTGTGCACACGGCAACATGGCAACAAAGACAATATTTGCATTTGACTGCAGTAATCAGCAACAATTTTATCAATCATCTTTTGACAGTTTCTTCTGAAATATGCAAACAACAACATATTTCATTTGAGCTATTGCAGCCAATAATTGAGCAAACATTTCAAAGATTGCAAACAACGGACCCGATGGAAATGCAGTCTGGACCAGCAAGGCGAGGGGATATGAATACGATTCAGCGACACTTGTTATTGTTGCAACAACAACCACATTGGAAGTACTTGTATGAATGTGTCTCAGCCTCTATAGAAAATATGTATATGCTCAAAGACAGAATGAAAAATGGATAAATTAACTTTGCGCCTCATTGAGAAGAAGACCAATTATGTATACTATTAAATTTAATTTTGAAGAAAAAGGGAAACAGTCTCAAACCCTTGAAAATGTTGCACCTGGACAAAGTTTGTTGGAAATAGCATTGGAAAACGACATTCAATTACATCATAATTGCGGGATGGTTTGTGCTTGTAGCACCTGTCATTTATATTTAGAAAAAGGCGATGAGTTTGTACCTGAATTAACGGACAAAGAAGAAGATTTCATTGACCGTGCTCGTAACCCAAGAATCAATTCTAGATTAGGATGTCAATGCTTTTTGGAAGAAGGAACGGGAATCATTGAAGTAACAATTCCTGACCAAAGTTTGATTCACGGAGAATAATTTTCAAGATTTAAAAAAATTAAAATGGCACACTACGAACCACCCATAAATTGGAATGATTACGAAGATATTGCACTAAAATTATATGAAAAGTTTGGTGATGACTTTGGTGAAAGTAAAATTTATAGAATACGTTTTACAGATTTGATGGAATGGGTTCTGGAAATTCCAAATTTCGAAGGAACTAGAGAACAATGTAACGAAGGTCATTTAGAAATGATACAAAGTTCTTGGGTTTATGAGTGGAGAGACAATCAGTAATTATTTATAATTTTAATTGATTGTCAATGTTTGTTAATTAGTAGTTATTTGCTTTTGAACTAACTGTTAATCAAGTATAAAACTTAGGTATTAAAAGTAAGTTTTGTTTCATTTGTAATGTATTTGTATGAGTTTTGAAAAAAGCTCATACTTTAACTAAATTCTTTATGAAACAAAACATTTATTTAGTTATTGCTTTATTCTTGCTTATTTGTTTTAATGCTAATGTTTCATTGGATGAAGGTACTAAGCAAGTGACTCCAACTAGTCCTGCAAACAATATTGATTTACAAATCAATCGATCAAGCAATGGTTAAGTGCCCAATAATGGGTTCAAATGCTGCCCGTTTACTGAGCTTTTTTCGCTTTTCTTTTGTGATATTTTTGTTTGGATTGGGTACATGAATTTGGGTCAATTTATACCTTTTCATCCCTCTGTACCCC
>CAZNVQ010000008.1:0-27329 GCA_964576425.1 uncultured Flavipsychrobacter sp.
CTATTGCAAAGAAAACCTATTTACGTTGCTGATTTTTAAAATGTATATACCATTTAATAAAGGCAAAGAGCTTTGGTTGTCTATATTCGGACTCCGTCTGAATTTACATCTGGACATATAGTTAAGTATATATATATTACTTTTGATAATTTGTTTGCTTGATTAGAATACTTGAAATATAAAAATATTCCTATTATTGTGGTTGGTCGCTCAACTACAACAAATGTAAAATGCGTAAAGATGTTAGAAGTAGCTGGAATCAAGGTCTTTAATGGAGGGGCTTGGAGAGCCTTAGCCTCACAAATTAAAAAATAAAAATATTGAAATATAGATTTAAAATAATATCTGTAATAGTTCTATTACTAAATGCTTATCAAACAACTTGGGCACAAACCAATCATGGTGCATGGCTAAGGTTGGATGTCAGACATGACATAGGCAAACATTGGAACTTGAACATTGATTGGCAATATAGAAGAATAAATGCTTTAGATAATATTGATTTTTTAAGTCAAAATCATTTGAACGCTGCTAGGTTTTATATTAACTATAAGATTAATGATCATCATGTGATTGGCTTAATGCCGTTATCTTTTTTTAAAATTTATCAACAATCACTAAGTGATAAGATTCAAACTTCAAGAGAAGAAATAAGATTTGCAGCAGTACACAATTGGATATTAACTAATGGTAAATTTCAATTTATGTTGCGTGATATGATCGAGTATAGACAATTGTTGCAAAATACATCCAAATGGAGATTCAGAGAGCGTTTGAGCTTACGTTACTTTAATGATGAACATTGGTCAATTGGTGTTTCTGACGAGCAATTATTTAACATGCAAAATATAAATGCTAACAATTGGTTTGACCAAAATCGCTTTATTGTTTCAACCATATATCAAATGAATAAGTACATTGGATTTGAGCTTGGTTATTTTTATCAATGGCAACAGCTGCCGAATAAATCCAATTTTCAACAGCTCGATAATGTCATGTTGAGTTTTCTTTATAATTTTTAAAGGCTTTACTGAAATGAATCTATGAAGACGCAGTTGTTTAGGTGCGTCTTTTTACTTTTCAATACATGTAAAACAAGCTTTAAGGAATTTTATTTTCATGAAATGCTATGATGTAAATTGCAACTTTCTACTTTTCATGAAATTCACTAAAGAAAAAATATTAATTTGTTTTTTGGCTTTTTCATTTTTGATGATTTGGGTTCAATGCAAAAATGCTGATGAATCTAGTCAAACTAATGAATTGGCATTAAATTCTAAATGGCGCAATGTTTACGACACAGCAGCACATTATGTTGGCATGGAAAAATGTAGATCTTGCCATAATGATATTTATGAAACATACATCAAAACTGGTATGGGGCAATCTTTTGATCATGCAACTCATCAAAAGTCTGCCGCTGATTTCAGCAATCATGCGCTAGTTTATGACAAGGATTTGGATTTTTATTATAAGCCATATTGGGAGAACGATTCTTTGTTTATCAAAGAATATCGATTGGAAGGGAAAGACACTGTTCATCAACGAGTGCAAAAAATTGATTACATAATTGGCTCAGGACAACACACTAATTCACATCTTTTTCAAACGAATGGATATTTTTTTCAAGCACCAATTACTTTTTATACTCAAAAAACAAAATGGGATTTAGCGCCAGGATTTGAAAAAGGAAGTAGCAGTCGTTTTTCTAGATTGATTGAAATTGAGTGCATGACTTGTCACAATGGTTATCCTCATTTTGAATCATCTAGTCAAAATAAATTTTTGTCCGTTAAAACTGGAATTGATTGTGAAAGATGTCATGGTCCTGGTAGTTTTCATGTTGAAGAAAAAATGGCTGGAAATATCGTGGATACTGCAAAAACACCGGATTATTCTATTGTTAATCCAAGAAGATTATCTACAGAATTACAAAATAATATTTGCCAAAGATGTCATTTGCAGGGAATTGCGGTGATAAATGAAGGAAAGACTTTTTTCGATTTTCGTCCTGGAATGAAATTAAAAGAAGTGATGAATGTTTTTATGCCTCAGTACGAAGGGGCTGAAAACAAAATGATAATGGCTTCTCATGTTGAACGCATGAAAAAAAGCAATTGTTTTATCAAGTCAGGGAAAATGAGTTGCATCACTTGTCATAATCCTCATGTGAGCGTCAAGTTTACGCCAAGAAACCAATACTTGTCGGCTTGTCAAGGTTGTCATCTTCAAGCACCGCAAGCCGTTTGCTCCGAAACAGAACTAGCTCGAAAGAAAAATGGAAATGATTGTGTTATATGCCATATGCCTAAAAATGGAAGTATTGACATTCCGCACGTTGCTGTTACAGATCATTTTATCAGAAAAAATATAGTTCAATCAAAAGAACAACAAAAAATAAAATCATTTTTAGGGTTGAAATCTTTTAACAATGATTCACCTGAGCCTATGATTATTGCTAGAGCTTTTATGGAATTTTTCGAAAGATATAATCCAAATATTGGTTTGATTGATTCTGGTTTCTTTTATCTAAAAAAGCAACAACAAGTTTCGCCAAAAGCTAATCTAGTGAAGGATTATGTGAGAGCTTATTTTTTATTAAAAAACTATCAACAAGTTGTTCAACAAATTAAAGGTGTTTCTTCAAATCAAATGAACGATGCTTGGACAGCATACAGAATTGGTGAATCTTTTTTTATGCAAGATGATTTTAATAATGCGCTGAATTGGTATAAAAGAGCAACAGAATTGAAACCATTAGCATTAGATTTTCAAAGCAAATTGGCAACATGTTTCATTGCATTAGGTCAAAAAACAGAAGCAATGAAAGTGATAGAAAAAATTATCAGTGAAAATCCAAATCATGTTGCAGCAAGAACTAATGGTGGCTTTTTGTTGATGGATCAAGGTAAAAATGCTATGGCTTATGATTGGATGAAAAAAGCACATAATTTAGATCCTGATTATGAACAAAACTTAATCAATCTCGCGGTTTGGTATCACAACAATCAACAAGATGAATTGGCAAAGAAGACAATAGTTCATCTGTTGAAAAAACATCCGAATAATGAGCAAGCCAAAATGATGATGAGTCAATTATAATATAACATAATAAAAAGAGACCTGGTTTAAGCAGGTCTCTTTTTATTATTTAATTAGAAAAATTAAATTGCCGCATTGTAATTAGCTTCAACTTGATTCCAATTGATTACATTCCAAATTGCGCCAAGATAGTCAGGACGGCGGTTTTGATATTTTAAGTAATAAGCATGTTCCCAAACATCAATACCTAAAATTGGAGTTCCTTTAACTTCTGCAAAATCCATCAATGGATTATCTTGATTAGGAGTAGAGCATACTTCGAGTTTGCCATCTTTTACAATTAACCATGCCCAACCGCTACCAAAACGAGTTGCTCCTGCAGCGTTCATCTTTTCTTTCAATACATCTAAGCTACCAAATGTTTCATGGATTGCTTTTGCTAAAACACCTTCGTGTAAATTGCCACCATTCGGTCCAAGAATGCTCCAAAATAAAGAATGGTTATAATGACCACCACCATTATTTCTTACTGAAGCAGGCAAAGTAGACATTTTGCTGATCAAGTCAAGAATAGATGTGTTTTCATCAGCTGTACCAGCCAGTGCCTTATTTAGATTATCCACATAAGCTTGATGATGCTTAGTGTGGTGAATAGTCATCGTTTGTGCATCGATATGAGGTTCCAATGCATCGTAAGCATAAGGTAATTGAGGAAGTGTATGTGCCATAATTTGGTTTTTTTTAAATTGGTGCAAAGGTATTGTACTCCGTTCCAGCATCCAAAATTGAAATCGAATAAGGGAATAATTCAGATTTATTATTTAAAAAAAGTCCGGCGTTTGCCGGACATTGTTATTTACCAGGTTTATTTTTTAAAATCTGATTGGCTTCATCTAAAAATTTAAATTGCTCTTTGCCTGGTTCAGAACCCGATGGATAGCCCAGTGATCCAAGTGCCGCAATGTTGAATTTTTTCCCTTCTTCACCTTTATTCAAATAGAAAATCCAAATTGTAGGATATCCTCTTACTTGAAAAGCTTGTTGTAATTCGTTGTTTTGCTGCGCAAGCTGCTCTGGAAGTTTTTTATATCTAGGAAAGTCTAATTCTAAAAGGATAACATTTTTGTTAGCCCATTCTATAAATTCTGGTTTTGAAAAAACATCATTGTGCAACTTTTTACACCAACCACACCAATCACTACCTGTGAACATAGCGAATATTGGTTTTTTTGATTTTTGACTCATTTCTTGAGCTTTGTTCACATCATTCACCCAAGTCAATTCTTTTTTTAAATCCTCTTTTTTCTTAGCAAAAACTGAAATAGAATGAAGTCCTACAAGCAAAAAAGTGATTAATATCCAGGTTTTTTTCATGTTTATAATTTATTTGAAATTGAAAGCAATAAAATTAAGGATATTCGAATGATTTTGGATTACAATTTATCTATTCTTAGATTTTATATATGATAATAAATTCTAAAATAAGTTGATTTTTTTATCTTAAATTTTCAAATCGACACCAATGGGTTCAACTTCAACAATGCACGACAGTGAAAATTTGACTCAACTCATTAAAAATGGGTTGTCAGATGAGGAAATTCAAAAGACTTTATTATCAAAGTATGAAGTCGAATATCATGTAATTAATTTGATGAAAGAAGTCAAAAAGTTACGCAATGCACAAAAGACTTCATCTGGATTGTTTTTTTTATTGGTGCTGTTTTGCTTTTGTTGAGTTGTGTGTTAACGCTTACTGGAACCTACTCGCAAGGTTCTTTTGGTATGGTACTTTTTGGTTTCACTACTATCGGAGTTTCTATAGTTTTTGGGGTTTAGTGAAAATATTTTCTTGAATCAATATCTAATTTTATGTTTAAAAATTAACGATGCGTCTTGTACTTAATGTTCTTTTTTGTATTTGTTTTTTGTGTTGTGATTTTGTGTCAGCGCAACAGTCCGATTTGAAAATCAAAGTTCAATACGAACAGATAGAAAATGGATATGCTTTTTATGTTGACAACGATGAATTTGCTCCAGTGTCAATGTATATTGAGTTTGAATTAGTTAATTTGAATTCTTCAGAAGGCAATAAAAAAACATTTGTTATTCCCTCACAATGTAAAAGATATCATCTCACAGATTTAGAAACTATTGAGCCCAACAAATCCAAGAAATTTAGTTTCAAATCAAGGTATGTTTTAGGTAATACAGAATTGAATATTAAAGACTCTGTTTTTCTTCTTTATCTACCATTTCTAATCGGCAAATCTTACACTTTGAATCAAGGTTATAATGGGAAATTTTCACACCAAAATATAAATGCAATAGATTTTACAATGCCTGTTGGTTCGGCTGTTCATGCTATGTGTTCAGGTGTTGTCGTTGCTGTTGAGCAAAGTAACAATAGGCAATGTATAGAACCAGCTTGTGCTAAATTCAATAATTATATAACCATTTATCATTCAAACGGAACTTTTGCTGATTATGCGCACATTCAGCAAAACGGTGCTTTGGTTAAAGTTGGAGATTCAGTGAAAGTTGGACAGTTACTAGCTTTGAGTGGAAATGTTGGTCGATCAACTGGTCCACATTTGCATGTTGAATTGTATGCACCATCTATGGATGGAAGAAAAACTTTGAAAGCAAAATTTTTCATAAAAAAAAGCATGTCTCCAAGTTATTTAATTGAAGGCATGAACTATGGTCAAGAATTTTGATGTTTAAAAATTAACCTCCAAATGCATCTTTTATTTTATCAAAAAAGCTTCTATCTTCTTTGTTAGCTTGTTGTGTGCCTGGTTTAAAATTTGGAGAATGGCTTAATTTTTCCAACATTTCTTTTTCTTCGTTAGACAGATTTTGTGGAGACCAAACATTGACTTCTACTAATTCATCTCCTTTTTCATAACTCTGAAAAGCAGGGAATCCTTTGCCTTTTAGTCTAAAAATTTTACCACTTTGAGTGCCTGCTGGAACTTTTATTTTGGCTCTTCCATCAATAGTTGGCACTTCAACAGTAGTCCCCATTACAGCCTCTGGAAATGAAATATACAAATGATATAAAACATCTAATTCATGACGTTTTAGTTCAACGTGTTTTTCTTCTTCAATGAGAATTAGTAAGTCTCCATTGGATCCGCCCCTTTCGCCTGCATTCCCTTTCCCGCTCATGCTCAATTGCATGCCTTCTTGTACTCCTGCTGGAATATCGATAGAAATGGTTTCTTCACCATATTGACGACCCTCACCTTTACATGAAGCGCATTTTGATGTGATTTGAGTTCCTTCACCATTACAAGTTGGACAAGTTGTTACAGTTTGCATTTGACCAAGAAAAGTGTTGGTTACTCTTCTCACTTGTCCTGAACCTCCACAACCTCCGCAAGTTTGCACTGCATTCTTATCTTTTGCACCGCTACCAGCACAAGAATCACATGAGACATATTTTTTTACCTTGATTTTTTTATTGGCTCCGTTAGCAATTTCACCGTAATCCATTTTCAATTTCACGCGAAGATTAGCCCCTCTAGTACCTTGTCTTCTGCCGCCGCCTTGACGTCCACCTCCACCAAAAAAACTACCAAACATGTCATCTCCAAAAACATCACCAAAGTTGGAGAAAATGTCTTCCATTCTCATTCCTCCGCCACCGAAGCCTGCATTGCCGCCGCCGCCCATCCCTGCGTGTCCGAACCTGTCGTATTGAGCTTTTTTGTCTGAGTTGCTCAACACATCATAGGCTTCTGCGGCTTCTTTGAATTTTTCTTCAGCTTCAGCGTTGCCTGGGTTTCGGTCAGGGTGAAATTGTAGCGCAATTTTTCTATAAGCCTTTTTAATTTCATCAGCACTTGCGCCTTTAGTAACACCAAGCACTTCGTAATAATCTCTTTTTGCCATGTTCAATTAACTTATTGTAATGTCCATTTTTTTTGAAATGCTGACTTACAAGGAATAAATATTTTTATTTGCCTACTATAACTTTGGCAAAACGAATTAATTTTTCATTCAGATAATAGCCTGGCTCGACTTCATCAATGATTTTGCCTTCCATTTCTTGAGATGGAGCAGGAATTTCAGTGATTGCTTCATGAAGGTCGACATCAAAAATTTGGTTGATGCTCTCCATCTTTTTCAAACCTTTAGATTGTAATATTGATTTTAATTTTCCAAATACTAAATAGATTCCTTCTTTTACTTGATTGATATCTGTGGAAGTTTCCATTTGTTTGGTTGCTCTTTCAGAATCATCTAGAACGATAAGTAAAGATTGAATGATCTCTTTGCCTGCTGTTTGAGTGAGTTCCATTTTTTCTTTAGCAGATCGCCTTCTGAAATTGTCAAATTCTGCAACTAAACGTATGTATTTATCTTTCATTTCAGCCAATTCATTATTGATTTTTTCATTGGCATTTTCATCTTCAGTTGAGTCGTCAAGATGCTGTGTTCCTGGTATACTTTCATCGACATTTAATTCATTTGCCAATTCATTTTCGATTGAAGAGTCTTGGTTTTCTTGATCCGACATTTTGTCTGTGTTTTCGTTTGATTGATTACTGTTTTCAAACACTTTCTCGTTCATAGCATTCTTTTTTTTGAAAAACATGATGCGAAAATAGTAGCAATAATTTTACCACATTGAATTTTGGGACAAATTGACGTTTTTAAAAATGACAAAGGCTACCGTTTGGCAGCCTTTGTATATTACATAATAAATAAAATTTATTTAAATAGATTAATTTTAATTGTACCAACTTTTCCAGAATCATCGCGGATGAGGATGAAGTAAACGCCATTAGCTAATCTTGTTAAATCTAATGTTTTTGAATTTTGATTAGTTACTTTTTCATGCATCAATCCTTGTCCATTTACATTATATACATCTAGACTTGCTGTAACTGTTTTCGTTCCCCAATCAAGAGTCAAATATCCAGAAGTTGGGTTAGGGAAAATCTTAACTTGACTAAGGTCATATGTAGCAATATCGTTTATAGATATGGTAAGTACATTTGATGGTTTAGATAAACAACCATTATTAGATACTCTAGCATAATATTGACCAGGAATTGTTGGAGCGAATGTTTGTCCGTTGGCACCTGAAATTACACCATTTGGACCATACCATACAGTTGTGGTGTTGAGGTTTGACACTAATAGTGTTCCGATGAATGAAATTAATGGAGACGCAGGAGTTGCATAAAGTGCCATTACAATAGGTTCAGAGAAAACAGTGTCTTTTGTGTAGCAAGAGCCATCATTTGCAACTGATTTTAGAATGACAGTATCTCCAAAATTCAAAGTATTTGAAGAATAAATATTACTGTTGCTTACTGCAAAACTGTTTACAAACCAAGTTAAGTTTGGATTAGCTCCATGATGTGTAATATCTGCTGTAAATTCAATTAATGAATCAAGGCAACCTGGGTTAGAACCTGCGGTGATATTGATGTTAACTAAAGGCGTATCGTTTGGATTAATATGAATTGTAATGGTATTTGATGTATCAGATGGATTATTGACACAAGGGTCATTTGAATTCATGACAACTTTAATTTCATCATTGTCAACAAAGGTTGTGCTAGAATAGAATGCATTTGTAGCACCTGGAATTGAAACCCCATTTAATATCCATTGAAATTGAGGGCTAACACCAGCATTAACAGTTTGAGCTTCAAATCCATTTTGTCTTCCAGCACATGAAGGGTTTGTTCCTTCATTTTGTGCAATAGTTACATCTGCTGTAATAGTAGTTTGTGTTACAGTTATACTATTTGATGTCGCTGTAGTTGGTGAAGCACAAGCCGAACTTGAAGTCATGTCAACCGTTACTACATCATTATTATTGAAAACGCTACCAAATGTATCAACATTGAAACCAGCATTTACGCCATTTACTTTCCATTGATAACTTGGTGTTGTTCCGCCATTTGTAGGTGTTGCCTTGAAAGACACAGTTTGGTTAGCACAACCAGGTATTGTTCCGTTTAACAATGCGATAGAAACAGTAGGAGGAATTGTGTTCTGACGGAAAACGGTATAATCGTTTGACCATGCACTGTCTTGTCCGCAAAGACCAGTAAAATACATTTTTGCTTTTAAAATATCAAGATGGTTTAACGTTGAAGAAGAATAGGTATTACCAGTAACCCCAGTCGAGTTCCCATTTAGATACCATACAAATGTCGCACTTGTGATTCCCGCTCCAGGAACAACTACAAATGCTAGTGGTGAATTGAAACATGATGGGTTTGTTCCTGATGTTAAGCCAACAGTTGCACTTCCTGTTGTTGGTCCTCCTCCTTTGATTACAAGGCTGTAATCCTCTGCTTGTCCATAACCAACTGGACCGCAAACGGTTAAAGGTGCGGAGATTGTTCTGTCAGTAATAACACGCATTCTTAAAGGGATACAACTTACTAAGCCTGGAATAGTTGCAGTAGTAGGAACAGTATAACTAAAAGTGTAAGTTTGGTTTGGCGTTGATGTTGTCCAAGCTTGAACTTGCTCATTAGCTTGAAATGCACCATCGTTATTATAATCAACATATACTAACCCATTTTCAGCGTTAAAACCAGTTTGGACAGCAAAATTGTAAGTATTACCTGCAATTAATTCTACTTGATGTTTACACGTATTATCAACATAAACGATGTTGCCATCTCCTGAATAACCACTAGAGCTAACACTCATATAAGTAGTTGAAGCATCTGAAATTTTTACTAAACGTGGTCCAGAGTTTGAAGTATTGGTAGGATTGGTAATTGTAGGTACGCAAGCACTTGGAATTGGGGTTGTTGGTAATGCTGTTCCTCCAAGAGAACTAATTAAACTAGCTCTGCTGTTAAACAGTGCATTTATTACTCTAGTTTTTTGACCGGGAGTAAATCTGTCTTGACAGCTAGAATAATCCATGAAGTTATGAACAACAGTTCCATAAGGTGTTCCTGTACAAGGGTTTGTACCAGTAGGGCAATTAAATACAGAACGCTTGTGAGGGTCCGTATCACACACCATGTCGCCGTCAGTAGCACAGTTCGCATTTGTAGGACATGTTCCACCACCTGCATCACCTTGGAAAGTATGGTATAAAGCAAATGCATGTCCGATTTCATGAGGTAATGTAATCTCTCCCGCAACTGCTTGTGTAGCCAGCATTATTGTTCCATCAACTGCTGCACCAGCTCCTGGGAAATATGCATATCCAGCAGTGAAAGTACCAGACGTCCCGTCTTGTCCATTAATTTTATTGACAACCCATATATTGTAATAAAGATCATTTGGCCAGCGGCTGAGATTTTTTACGTCAACTTCATTTGCTCCAGTTCCACTTCCATTATCAACACCGCCAGAAACATAATTTGTGACGCTGCTACCATTTACGCGAACAATCCCATTTGTAGCTGCACATGTTGGTGTTCTTTTGGCCAAAGCAAATTGCAATGGTATGTAAGTACCCCCATTGTTTGCATTTGGATAACTTACATATGTTGCTGAATAAGCTTGATTCAAATAACTAATCATTCCAATGAGTTGATTATCAGTCGGATTATAAATTGACCCAGCTGCACCACCAGTATGAACTACGTGGATAACAACAGGAATCTGATATACAGGACCATTTGGTGTATTGACAATTAATGAATTTGAGTTGGACTGAAGCAACGTTGTAAGTTGGTTGTTCATTTGTTGTACTTTCTGAGCGTAGGTAGGATCCTGACTCAAAAGCTGTTGATGTTTTTGGTCAAAGCCACAAAACTGTGCGTACGTGGTGACATAGCAACCTAAAATCACAATCAGTGAAAGCGTAATTTTTCTTATCATGGTAAACACTTTATTGAATAGTATCTCTTATAATTCGTAAAAATAACTGATTAAGTATAAAATTCGTAATTGTTTTGTGATAAACATCAAAAGTTTGAAGACAAACCTTCAATTTTACCGTTTTGAATGAATGATAAAGTATAATATATTATAAACTTTAAGCAATACTTCCTTTTTTTATATTAAATCATATCTTTGCCCACTTTCATAAATAACATTTCAAAGTAATTAGTAAGTATTTAATCAAAGGACATCTATGCAATTAAAAGGGTTGGTAAAATTTTTTACCGTCGCGCTTATTTTGATTTCACTGTATCAGCTATCATTCACATTTATTGTGCGCAGTGTGGAAACCAATTCTCGAGCCAAAGCAAAGCAACAAGCAACTGCTTTGAATCCAGGAGCTAGTGGCGATGAGTTAGAAGCAAAAATTGATGCTGCTTATGAGTCTATAACAGACAGTATGCAAGGCGAAAATGTGTTTAATCTTGGGTTTGTGAAATACAACCTTCAAGAAGCGAAAGAACAAGAATTAAATCTTGGTCTAGATCTTCAAGGCGGTATGAACGTTACACTCGAAGTTGGTTTGGATGATTTAGTACGTTCAATGTCGAATAATCCAAAAGACGCAGTACTTAATCAAGCAATAACTGACGCTAACAAGCTAAAAGCTAACAGTCAAGCGGATTTCGTGACTTTATTCGGAGAAGCTTACAACAAATCTAATCCAAATGCAAAGTTGGCTTATTTGTTTACTAAACCGTCTGAAAAAGAGATTACTTTAAGTTCTAACAACGACCAAGTTTTAGCCAAAATTCGCAAAGAAGCTAAAGACGCAATCAAAAGAACTTACAATGTTTTATTAACTCGTATTGATAAGTTTGGTGTGGTCAATCCAAATATGAATTTGGACGAAAATAAAGGAGTAATTACCGTTGAATTGGCTGGTGTTAGAAACCCTGAGCGCGTAAGAAATTACTTACAAGCAACAGCTAAACTTCAATTTTTTGAAGCTTTCACCAATCAAGAAGTTTATCCTGCATTAATCAATGCAGAAACTGCAATTTCAAATGCTTTATCAGGAATCAAAGAGACAGACACAACAGTAAAAGCGCAAGATTCAACAACTGTTAAATCTTCTACAGGAGCTGACACCGCAAGTCTTTCTGGTTTGCTTTCAGGAGCTTCAACTGCTGAAAACAAAAATGGCAAAGCTGATTCAACTGCTTTGAAAGCACAAGAAGCTCAAAAGAAGTATCCTATCCGTTCAATTCTTTATATCCCAGAACAACTTGCAGCTAACAGTAATCCAGTGATTGGTTATGTTGCCAAAAAAGATACAGCTAAGTTGAATAACATGTTGCGTATGGATGTTGCTAAGAATAAATTCCCTAACAATATCAAATTTGTTTATGGAGCTGAAAGCAAAGAAAATCGTAAAAATCCAAATGCACCTCTTGAGGTATATGCTGTGAAAACAGTAATGGGAACTGATGAATCTAAATTGGAAGGAGACAGAATTGTTCAAGCAAGAATGGACTATAATCCACTTAATGGAAAACCAGAAGTATCAATGGAAATGGATGCTACTGGAAGCCGAATTTGGAAAAAAATGACGGGAGAAAGTAAAGGACGTTTTGTTGCTGTAGTTCTTGATGACAAAGTTTATTCTGCTCCACGTGTCAATGAAGAAATCGGTGGTGGACGCACTTCGATCAGTGGAAATTTCACACCAGAAGATGCAACAGATCTAGCTAACATCTTGAAATCTGGTAAATTACCAGCTCCTGCTCATATTGTACAAGAACAAGTTGTTGGTCCAACATTGGGTGCCGAATCAATCGATGCAGGTATGAAATCACTTGTAATTGCTTTCATTGTCATTTTCGCGTTGATGATGGTTTATTACAACACAGGTGGAATTGTTGCTAACATTTCACTTGTATTAAACGTATTGTTTACTATCGGAATTTTGTCTGCGTTACATGCAACATTGACAATGCCTGGTATCGCTGGTTTAGTTCTTGGTATCGGTATGGCGGTTGATACCAACGTAATTATATTTGAAAGAATTAAAGAAGAGCTAACTGCCGGAAATAGCTATTCTGAAGCCGTTAGAAAAGGATATAAAAATTCAATGGCTCCTGTTCTTGATGGTCATATTACAACATTAATCACGGCCATTATTTTGTTTGTGTTTGGTTTAGGACCTGTATTAGGATTTGCAACTACTCAAATTATTAGTATTCTACTATCATTATTCTGCGGAATTCTTGTTTCAAGATTAGTGACAGACATTTACATGAGAAAAGAGCGCCACTTTAACTATTTCACAGGGTTGTCAAAATCTATTTTCCGTAAAGCACATTTCAAATTCGTTGAAGCTAGAAAATATGCATATGTTATTTCAATTGTTGTCTTAATTGGTGGTGTTGCATCATTCTTCAATGGTTTTGACTATGGTGTTGAATTCGCAGGTGGACGTAGCTACACTATTAAATTAGACCAAAAGGTGAATGTTAGTGAAATTAGAGAAAAACTAAATAGCTACTTTGGTGAATACCCAATAGTAAAAACAATTGGAACTAACAATCAAGTTAATATTACTACTCCTTATTTAATCAAGGAAAGTGGGCTTGAGGTTGAGCAAAAAGTTGTTTCCAAGTTACATGAAGGATTGACAAAAGAAGGAATTATTCCGGCTTCAACATCTCTTGAAAATTTCACAACAAAGTATATTCAAAGTTCACAAACCGTTTTGCCAACTATTTCTGATGACTTAGTTGATGGCGCAAAATGGGCAACTATATTGTCGATGCTAGCAATTACTTTGTATATCTTAATGCGTTTCCGTAAATGGCAATACTCATTAGGAACTATCGTTGCTTTGTTGCACGATGTTTGCGTAACGTTGGCAGTATTCTCTTTCCTTCGTGGAAGAGTGCCTTTTGCACTTGAAATTGATCAACACTTTATTGCTGCAATTCTTACTGTAATCGGTTTCTCAATGAATGATACTGTAATTGTATTCGATAGAATTCGTGAGTATTTCAGAAAATCACCAAATGAAAATAAAGTAAGTGTCATCAATAGTGCGATTAACGATACCATGAGTCGTACAATAATGACCTCGCTTACTGTGTTCTTAACTATTTTAATATTATTTATATTTGGTGGAGAAGTAACCCGTGGATTTGCATTTGCTATGTTAATTGGTGTTATTACTGGTACTTATTCGTCAATTTTTGTAGCTGCACCAATTCTTGTTGACATGGACAAAAGTGGTAAACTTCAAAACGAAGTAGATCGTGAATCACACATCGAAGAGTTGAAAAAACTAGCTTAAAATCAATATTTTAAAATTGAAAAGCCCATGTGACTTTATCTAGTTACATGGGCTTTTTGTTTTACTGAATTCCTACATTTGTATTCTTATGATTCGGATGTTTCTTGAACATTTAGGCAGAATATTAATCATGCTCAAACACTCTTTTGGTAAGCCAGAGAATACAAAGGTTTATTGGAATGAGTTTGTGGAGCAATGTCATGATATTGGCATTCGTTCACTTCCAATTGTTTTGATTATATCTGTATTCCTAGGAATGGTGCTTACTGTGCAAACAGCGTATCAATTAATCAATCCAATGATTCCAAAACCAGTAATAGCAAGCATTGTAAGGGATTCTACTATTCTTGAACTGTCTCCTACTGTTATTTGTGTTGTGTTAGCTGGTGTTGTTGGTTCAAAGATTGCTTCTGAGTTAGGAAATATGCGAATTAGTGAGCAAATTGATGCGTTGGAAATCATGGGAATCAATACCCAAACCTATTTGATTTTACCTAAAATATTAGCTGCACTAATCATGATTCCTAGTCTAATTATTATTTCAATTGCGGTGAGTATTTGGGGTGGCTACATAGCTGGGATGTTTTCAAGCATTTTGTCTAAAGAGCAATTTAGACAAGGATTAACTCAGGGTTTCCAACCTTATAATTTGTTTTTTTCCATTACAAAGTCCTTCACTTTTGCCTTTATTATTGCAGTCATCCCTTCTTATTTTGGATATTATGTTAAAGGAGGAGCTTTGGAAATTGGTCGAGCGTCAACTACTGCAGTAGTTGTAACTTGTATATTAATATTGTTAGCAGATTACGCACTTTCTATTTTAATGCTATGATTCTTCATCATCACTTTTGAAATCTTGCTTAGGCTCTAATTCACTGACAGAAAATTCATTAGAGTTGATTAAAGTATAAGGTGAAAAAGTTTCGTACAAGTAAGTGTTGATTGAGCTTTTAAGATGTTCTAGATTAATGTCTTTGGCAATAGGAAATTCAAGTTGATATTGGACATCAAGACTAACATTGTTTTCATTAAAATGATTCATTGTTATCCCAACATTTGAGATTTTTGAATTGAATTTGATAAATTGAATTTTTATATCTTCCTCAACTTTACGCAACGTGTTTGTATGAACTCCATATTTAATTGGAATTTGGACATGAAATTTCCTGAATTTTCGACTAGTAAGATTTTCCAAATTTTCACCAATTAATTTTTTGTTTGGAATTACAAATATTGCACCGTCCGAATGTCTGATTTTAGTGCTTCTAAATCCAATTCTTTCTACTTTACCCTCAATAGAACCTAAGCGTATCAAGTCTTCTGTTTGAAATGGTTTGTCGGCAAGAATGGTGAAAGCTGCGAAGAAATTTTCAACACTTTCTTTTGCGGCCAACGCAATTGCCACACCACCAATCCCAAGACCAGTAATTAGTGCTGGAATATTAACCTTAAATACAGCCCCTAAAACCCAAAAAAGACCAAGTGACCAAGATGTTATTTTAACTACTTCCTTGAGTAATGGCAACATTTGTTGTTTTTCTTTCTCGTTGTCATCATAAGCTTTTTGTAATTGCACAAAAAAGAAAAAATCGACAATTTTTGAAAAGGTAATTGTGGTATAGGTAATTAAGAAAAATTTAAATACTAAATCAACACCGTCACCTATTTTAAAATTTAAAAAGAGTTCATATCCTTCTTTTTTATTCATGAATTGTCGGCTGAGAAAAATTGATAATTGACTAACGGCAACAAAAAATAAAAAAGTTTGAATTAAATTTTCAAGTGGTTTTTGAACTAATTCTTGAAATTTTTTTGCATACAATTGACCACCAAATTTATTGGTGATTTTGTAGCTGGTTTTAGTGACAAATAGCGCTAATGGTTTTTTTAGCAAAAGTGTACCCAACACAATGCCAATAAACCAAAGAATATTGGAAAGCTTTTCGTTAGCAATTCTTGTTTCAAGTGCTTGCCAGTTGATATTTAGAAGTGAAAAATACATTTATCAAGCTATTAAACAGACATATTGAAATCTCTCAAAGCATCATTCAGACTAGTTTTCAGGTCAGTAGACGCTTTTCTTTTACCAATAATTAGCGCACAGCTAACCTGGTATGAGCCTGCATTAAATTCTTTGGTATATGACCCTGGAATAACAACGCTTCTTTCAGGAATCCTGCCTTTAAATATAATAGGATCTTTGCCGCTCACATCTATGATTTTTGTGGATTGAGTAAGCACAACATTAGCACCTAAAACGGCTTCCTTTTCAACAACAACACCTTCAACAACAATGCACCTTGAGCCAATAAAACAACCATCTTCAATGATTACAGGTGAAGCTTGTAAAGGCTCTAAAACACCGCCAATTCCAACACCTCCACTAAGATGAACTCCTTTGCCAATTTGTGCACAAGAGCCAACTGTTGCCCAAGTATCCACCATTGTTCCTTCGTCAACGTAAGCACCTATGTTGACATAACTTGGCATTAGCACAACATTTCGACCAAGGAATGAACCATATCTAGCAATAGCATGAGGAACAGCCCTCACACCTTGACTAGCATAATCTTTTTTAAGCAACATTTTATCATAGAATTCAAACGGATTTAAATCCCAAGTTTGCATGGGTTGGATAGCGAAATACAATAGTATGGCTTGTTTCACCCATTCATTTACAATCCAAGAATCTGCAGCAGGCTCAGCAACTCTCAACTTTCCTTTGTCAACAAGTTCAATAACTTGACGAATTGCATTTAGTGTGGTTTCTTCTTGTAATAAACTTCGGTCAGCAAAAACAGCTTCAATTTGTTTTTTCAATAAATCCATGTGGTAAAAAAATGTTGAAATGAATAGTCAAAGATAGTAGCTGAGATCAAATTATTAAGAATGAAAAATTTGTTTTTTGCATTAGAAAATAAATTCTTTAAAAAAACTTTTGGTTAAATGAATCGGCTACTTATCTTTGCAATCCCAAAACGATACAACGGTAACGGAATGGGAAAAGTTCTTAAAATGGAAGCATAGCTCAGCTGGTTCAGAGCATCTGCCTTACAAGCAGAGGGTCCGCGGTTCGAACCCGTGTGCTTCCACACTTTTAAGCCTCGATTCAGTCGAGGCTTTTTTTATGCTTATAATTCTCATGACATGTAGTATATTTAGATGTAAGCCACCTTAAAATCTAAATCCCTAAATTGCAGAAAGTGTTTTAAGTTAAATGCGTTATAATATACTGAATATATTGTTTTTAGTTTTTTCCCTTTTGGGTTTTCAAAAGGATGCTAATGCTACTGACACTAATTATATAAAACGCCATAAAAACCTTGCTAAGTCATTTTCCAAACAATATGGTATTCCTTATCAAGTAATTCTTGGTGTGGCAATTGTTGAGTCTGGTAATGGTAAATCAATCGTTTCAAAAAGGCAAAAAAATCATTTTGGTATTGTTGGTAAAAACAGATTAGCAAAACGAAAATCTCGATATAAAGAATATTCTACAGTTAAAGCTTCATACAGGAATTTTTGTTTATTGATGACTTCTAAAAAGTTTTATAAGAAACTGAAAGGGGAAAAAGATGTTGAACGATGGGTTGATGCGATCAGTAAATCTGGATATTCGGAAGTACCGCAAGAATGGAAGAAAAAAGTGCTTGCAGCAATCAAAGAAAATAAATTATAAAAAAGGGCTTGCGATGCTTGCAAGCCCTTTGTTTTTTTATTCTTTGATGACTTTAATTGTCCCAGTTCTATTCCTATCGTCTTTATAACGCAAGAAGTAAATACCGGAACTTTGTTGACTTAAGTCGAAAGTTGAAGTGTGCGTTGTTATTCTTTTTAGCTCAATTAATTTTCCATTCATGTCTATCAAATGAATGTTAGCATTAATTTCCTCAAGCCCTCTTATTTCAACATTGATTAGATCTTTTGTTGGATTTGGATAAACAGCGAATTCAAATTCACTACTTTCATTGCTTTGTGTGATGCCCAATGTTTCTTTCACTGTTGTTTGTGTGACAATGATTGGTGCTGAAATATTTATACATCCAGATTTAACGACCAAAACTGTATAGTTTCCACCCGAAGTTGCAATATATTGTTTCATGGTTGCACCAATAATAATTTGACCATCTTTATACCATTGCCAATTCACTCCAGATGTTGGAGAAGCATTTAATTTCACGTTACCATTTGCAGCGATTGTAGTACTTCCTAATGGAGTAATAGTTGCAATAGGAATTGGATTTACTTTCGTTTTTACACTCGTACTAGAGAGCTTACTCGTACAATTATTATTGTCAGTTATCATTACTTTATAGGTTCCAGCTGTATATGTAACATAATATGGCGAGCTGGTTATTGCTGATGCGCCTGAATTTTGCCAATTATAACTAAATCCAAATCCAGCAGGAGTTGCAGCTAAGGTGCAACTATCACCAATACAAAATGTCGCATTATTGACTGCTGATATTCCAGCAATTGGTAAAGGGTTTACATTGATTTGAATAGAATTATTAGCAGTATCATTGCATCCATTGAGCTTGGCTACTACTGTATAGTTACCTGCAACTTTAAATAATTTTGTATTTCCACTTCCAACACTTAAACCATCTTTTAACCAAGTGTAAGTATAACCTGTTATTGTTGGAGCTGTCAATGTAACACTTTGTCCAGCGCAAATTGTTGTTGGTCCATTATTGGTAAATGTAGCTGTTGGTAAAGGCTTTATTGTTGCTGATTTAGCACCTGAAAACTTAAAACAATTAGGACCTCCTGAAACGTAAAGATTATAACTTCCAGTTGTTGAAGCGCTGTAATTAGAATCAGTTGCACCACTGATTGGACTTCCATTCAAATACCATTGATACGAAAACCCAGAGATTGCTGTAGCAGGAAGATCTATATCAAAGTTGACGATATTAGGTTCACAAACAGTTGATAATCCGTTTATATTAATTTTTATAGAACTTGGCATTGGTTTCTCAGTTACTATAACTGGGCTTGAAGTATCACTACAACCTGTATTGTTTGATGCAACAACATAATAGGCTCCCGCTTGATTAACTGTAATTGTAGTTGAAGTATCACCAGTATTCCAAATGTAGCTTGTGCCTCCACTAGCAGTTAGTTGGGTAGAACCGCCTGGACAAATAGATTTATTAGTTCCTGCACTTACGTTTGGATTTGTTCCAACTGTAATCATTACAGTATCTGTTCTTTGGCACCCTGCACTATTGGTTGCTGTTGCAATATAAATGCCTGAAGTTGGAGAAAAAAGTTGATTGTTTGTTACACCGTTGTTCCAAGTAACAGTTCCATTTGAAATTGCATTCAATGAAATTTGTAAGCCATTGCAAATTGATAGGTCATTGCCTGCATTCAAAGTTGGAAGCGGATTTACAGTAACAATAACTGTATCGCTTGCTGAACATCCATAACTGTTTGTACTTGTTGCGATGTATTGAGTAGTTGCATTTGGAATGAATGCTTGATTATTGACCAAGCCATTCGACCAAATTAAGCTTGCATTGCTTGTTGCATTAAGTATTATTGTTGATCCAGCGCAAACTGAAGTGTCATTGCCAGCATTAATGGTAGGTTTTGGATTTACGGTTATGATTACAGTGTCTTTATTGGAACAATTTAAATTGTTGGTGGCAGTTGCAATGTAAACGCCTGAAACTAATGGTAGAAATTGTTGATTGTTTGTAATGCCATTATTCCATGTTACTGTACCATTGCTTATTGCATTTAGCGTTACACTTGATCCGGCACAAATTGTTAAATCATTACCAGCATTCAATATAGGTTTTGGATTAACAGTTACTACAACAGTGTCTGACCTTGAAATCCCTGATAGTTGATGTGTGGCTGTTAAAATATAACTTGTGGTAGAAGTTGGGCTTGCCATAGGATTACTAATATTGGGGTTTGAAAGTCCTGTAGTAGGAGACCAAGAATAGTTGATACCATTAACAGGATTCATTCCAATAGCAACAGCAGCTGAACCTGAACAAATAGACTGGTCAACACCAGCATTTGCAGCCACTGTCGCATTTAAATTGATATTGTCAATGTATAATTTATTGCCGTATCCATTGACGTTTTGAAATGAAATGATAACGTCTGAATTTCCTATATAGGCATTAAGGTTAATGCTATCTTTTCTCCATTGATTGGAAGTTGGAACGAAATTGTTAGTGCCTGTTCCTGCTGAAGCCAAGTTTGAGCCTCCTTTTGCATAAATTGTTGTAAAAGTATTGCCACAATTTGTTGACAATAATACATAAAGAGAATCAACATAGCCTGTGTATGTTTGATAAGCAACATCAAAAGTTAAATATGCTGAATTATAGCCAGAAAGATTTAGCCTTTTAACTTGAAGTTCATCTTTTTGACCTGAAATATTCCATGAATAATTATCAAAAACCATAGAACTCACTGAGTTCCCAAAACCTCCAGCGCTTGTAGTTTTTTGCCATTGATAACCATTATTCCCATTGTCTATGTTTTTCCAACCTAGTGGAGGATCGTCATTACCTTCAAATGATTCTGTAACAGGAATATTGCCACCAACTGTTGATACAAATGAGGTTTGTATAGCTGTGTCTGAATTTGTTGAATTAGCAACGATTAAACTTACATTGTAAACTCCAGAATTATTATAAGTAACAGTTGGATTTTCAAGGGTTGAAGTTGATGGAGTGCCGCCTGGGAAACTCCATGTTCTAGAGGATACTGTTCCAGTTGAAAGATCACTAAATGTTACACTTTGTCCTGGACATGGATTACTATTACTAACAGAAAAATTTGCAGCTAAAGCTCTAAGATTGTTAATAGGCGTTTCCCACATACCTCTTCCATAAGTTGCTACTCTAAGAGATGTATTGGAAGTGCTGTCATTGAAAATCGATAGATCAACAATGTTTGTTCTTGTTGGTAATTGTGAACTGTATAAAGTCCATGATGTAGCATTTCCTGTTTTGTAATAAACTGCATTGCCGCTTGCTATAAAAACTAATTCATTGCTTGAGAAAAATTCATCAGCAGTAATATCTACATGGTTTACAGATGGTAGATTGTATTTGATATTTGTCCATGTCGCCCCGTTGTTGATTGACTTGAAAACTTGTGTGTTAGCGCTAATATAAATTACATTAGAATTTGATTTTATTGATGTAATTGAAGCTGCATTATTGGTTGAATTTGGGAGGGTATAGCCAGTGAAAGTTGGTGTTGCGCTTTGAGCATCGTTACAAACATAAATCATACCATCATTTGTAATGACATACAATTTATTGGGGTCTGCATACGAACTATGTATTGCCATAATTGGTTTCGAAAAACTGCTAATCTGCGTCCAAGTTGGCGTAGCTGCTAAAAGGTTTGTTGTCCTGTAAACATCGTTTTTTGCAGCAAACCCTAAGTTGGCATTACTTCTGTGGAATGCAATTCCTTCCAATGTGGTTACAGGTAAACCATAAGTTGCATCTCCACCAGTGACCAACCGTCTTTTATTATTTTCTAAATAATAGACCATTGAGCTATTGGGTCTGTAATCAAATGCACATCTTGACCCCCAATCGCCACCTCTGTTTGTGAACCAACCGCTTGAAGTTGCATATAGTTCTCCATTATCTTGAGTGCCAATACTGAACATGTCTTTCCTTGTAGGACTACATTTACCATGATAAATTTCATAACCATACATTCCATCACTTTTAGGAGTCCAATTGTTTCCACCATCTGTACTCAGAAAAATTCCTCCATCATTTACATTGTATAATTTATTATTATCGTATGGGCTTGTGATTATTTGGTGCATATCTGTATGACATTTTTCCCACCAATTAGTTAGTTGGGTCCATGTGCTACCGCTATTTGTGCTTTTCCAAATATTATGTGAAACCAAATAAACAATTGATGGATCAATTCTATCCACTCCAATCGAAAAATTATAATCGCCTTGACCAGATGATGTTGAACTATTGGAATAGTAAGTTAAATAAGGTGAAATAGTATTTTTCATAGCAGTGAATGTTATCCCGCCATCTGTTGATTTATAAAGAGTTCCACCATTTACTACCATTCCTAAATAAACTATGTTTGAATCGGCTGGTGTTGTTGCAATTCTGCAACCATTTCCATTAGTTGTTCCTGTTGGTAAAACAATGCCTGAAGTGATTTGCGTCCAAGTGTCTCCAAAATCTGTTGAGCGAAAAAATGCGGAATCTGTTGTAGCTGCATACATTGTTCTTGAAACAGGTGTTTTTTGTTTCAAATCATCAAATGGTCTTGCTGATGTTTTCAGAGTCCAAGTTGAACCGCCATTAGTTGTTTTGTAAATACCAGAATTTGTTGCGGCAACCAACACGTTGGAGTTTAGAGGGTCCATAATAATTTCAAGTACTAATAATCCTGAAAGCCCTGATGGAATAAATGTATTCCCACCGTCAGTAGATTTCATTATGCCAATTCCACTGTAATAATAATTATGATCACCTGTTCCTAAATAAAGAATATTGTCATTATTGTAATCAACACAAACTGAAGAAAGTCTTGCTGTTGTCATGAAATCTGTTCCTTGCGCCACAGACCAATTGTTTCCTCCATTAGTGCTTATAAATAATCCACCACGAGCACTAACTGCATACATTTTGTTGGGGTTAGAATGGTGAAATTTCATTTGTGTACATCTACTGATGCCATGAATTTGTCCGCTTACATTTGTTGGAAATAAAGCTGGCAAAACAGCTGTCCAGCTTGCATTTTGAGCAATTGAACTGACTGATAATATACTGAATATTAAGGTGTAAAAGTATTTCATATGCCTTTCTTTTAATTAATTAGTTTTTACGAGCATCTTGAATTTGATTCCAAATTTTGTTTCTTTCTTCTTGAGAAAGTATGCTGCCATCTTCTTGCACATATGGAGCATTTTCTCGTTGCCAATCTTTGAATCTTTTGAACTGATAGGCTAATTCATCAAAGGTTTGTCTTTGAGTAGGCGTCATTTTACTCAGCTTTTTTTCAAATCTTTTATGTTCTCTCTTTTCATGTTTCGACATGTCTTCATTTAAGATTTCCATTTCTTCAATAGGTTTTTCTTTATTTTTCCAATAAAGATTAAAAGCTTTGACCGCCTCATAATAATTCGCTTTTGGATCTTTCATCATATCAATCCAAGCTGGATATTTTGAGTAGTTAATTTTGGAATTATTGCTTGTTTGCGACAAGACATTGTTGGCATGAAGCATACTCAAAAAGAATACGGTAATAAGTATTTTGTTTCTCATGCGTTGAAAGAATTTTATGAATAATAAAGTTTTATCAACTCTAATGTAAGTTATTTTATTTTAATTTTTAATTAATGTGATTCATTGCTACACAGAGAAAGGAGAAAAAATGAGTATTGAATATTTAATAAAACAATGAAGGGACAGCATTCAATATAAAAACAAAAACCCCCTTTCGGGGATTTAAAGCTTGTGGAGAATAACGGAGTCGAACCGATGACCTCTTGCATGCCATGCAAGCGCTCTAGCCAGCTGAGCTAATTCCCCAAAGAAGATTGCAAATATAGTTTTTAGATGATAATTAACATGCTAAATAATTTTTGAAATATGGTTGCTAACTTCTTGTATGCAATTAAGCTAAAATGAATTTTAAATAGTAATTTGTATTTTCTTATTGTCTCTTATTCCCAAAAAAATCCCTCAATTCTTTGCTCATTTCTTCGCCTCGTTGTTTCAAATCCTGCATTTCGTTTTTTACATTTTTTTTAATGGTTTGATAATCCATAGGAATGCCGTCAGTCATGTATTCCATTTCTTGCGGTGTTCTTGGGTATGGAATCACAATCCACGCAATGCCATATGCCAAAAGACCAAATCCAGCTCCGAAAAATAAAATTGCCCAAACAACACGAACAAGCACTGGGTCAACATCAAAATAATTGGCAACACCACTGCAAACACCGCCTAAAACTTTATCATTGGGGTTTCTAAAAATTCTTTTTTTGAAACTCTGTTTTTCTTTTGATTTTTCAATATAGGTTTCTGGCAAATATGGATTCGATTTTTGCTCAGTTTCACCATCCATAGAGTATGCAGGTCCAAGTGTTTCGATCACTTTTAATACATCTGTGCTATCAATACAACTGGCACCCGTGCTCAGTCTCATCAAAAATAGTTCAGCTATTCTGTTTTCAATATCTTCTAGAATTTCTTCTTTGCCTTTTTCTTTTTCAAATTGACGCTCAATTGTGTTTAAATAGTCGCGCAGTAAAATAAATGCATTGTCATCAATGGAAACGACATGTCCTGCTAATTTGATTTGTATTATTCGTTGCATATATAATTTTATTTTATAATTGTGTTAATTGATTCACTTAATTCTGTCCAAGTTTCTTTGAGCTGGAAATAAAAGCTCAACCCATTTGGGGTTAAAGTAAAGTATTTCCTAGGTGGCCCCGATGGCGACTCTTCCCATCTGTAGGTAAGCATTTCAGCGTTTTTAAGCCTTGTTAATAAAGGATAAATGGTGCCTTCCAATACCAACAAATTAGCATTTTTTAGTTGTTCTATAATATTGCTAGGATAAACTTCTTTTTCTTTATATATAATTCCTAATATACATAATTCCAAAAGCCCTTTTCGCATTTGTGATGCCGTGTTCTCAATTGTCATATGCTCTTCTTTGATGCAAATCTAGTGTTATAAATAGAACTATGCAAAACATAGTACTGTATTTTAACAAAGATTTTCAAAATTCTCAATTTTTAATTTCTATCTCTACAACTATATTTTGACCTTTGCATCATGGTAAAAGCTAGTTTAACATCTGAGCATATTCATTTTTTTCAATCAATTGTTGGCGCAGATAATGTTTGGTTGGATGAGGAAAGATTAGTTGAAAACGCATCAGATCATACTGAAGATTTTGTTTTTGTACCTGAAGTAGTTGTTGTGCCAAATTCAACAAAGGAAGTAAGTGACATTATGCGCTATTGCTCCGAAAATAATATCTATGTTACTCCACGAGGTGCTGGAACTGGACTGAGTGGTGGCGCTTTACCAGTCTTTGGAGGTGTGGTGCTCAATATGAAAAAATTTAATAAAATTTTGAATTTAGATAAGCGAAATTTTCAAGTTACAACCGAACCTGGAGTCATTACACAGGTGTTGCAAGATTTTGTGCGGGAACATGGATTGATGTACCCTCCCGACCCTGCAAGCAAGGGTTCTTGTTTCATTGGTGGTAATGTGAGTGAAAATTCTGGTGGTCCTCGTGCAGTGAAATATGGTGTGGTAAAAGATTATGTGTTGAATCTTGAAATTGTTCTGCCAACTGGGGAAATCATTTGGACTGGGGCTAATGTGTTGAAAAACGCTACTGGTTATAATCTTACACAACTATTAGTTGGAAGCGAGGGAACTCTTGGTATTATCACCAAAATAGTGCTTCGATTAATTCCTGCATCAAAGCATGATTTGTTGTTGTTAGTGCCTTTTAAATTTGCTATGGAGGCTTGTTCTGCAGTAAATGAAATATTTCTTGCGGGCATAACTCCTTCTGCACTAGAGTTTATGGAACGTGATGCCATTGAATGGTCAATGAAATTTGTGCAACAACAGTCCATACCTTTAACTGATGATATTCAAGCTCATTTGTTGATTGAAGTTGATGGCAATCATATTGAACAATTGTATCAAGATGTAGAGCAAATCAATTCTGTGCTGACGCAATTTGACACTGGTGAAATTCTCTTTGCAGATACTCACGAACAAAAACAAATGCTTTGGAATTTAAGAAGAAAAGTGGGCGAGGCTGTAAAAAGTAATTCCGTTTACAAAGAAGAGGATACCGTTGTTCCTAGAGCAGAATTGCCTAAATTATTGTCAGTAGTTAAAGCATTAGGAGAAAAGTATGGTTTTAAATCTGTTTGTTATGGTCATGCAGGAGATGGAAATTTGCATGTAAACATTATTAAATCAGGGATGTCAGACGAGGCTTGGCAGCACCAATTACCTCTGGGAATTCGAGAACTCTTCACTGAAGTCGTTGCTCTTGGAGGAACAATTTCAGGCGAGCATGGCATTGGGTTGGTTCAAAAAGAATTTATGGACATAGCTTTTAATTCAACACAAATTAAACTCATGAAAGAGATTAAAAAAATATTTGATCCATCAGGGATTTTAAACCCTGGAAAGATTTTTATGAGTTAAAATAAGATTGTAGGCTTAATTTCGTTTTCAGTAATAAAGATAATTTATGAAAAGAATAATATTTGTCTGTTTTGCTTTAATGTTGTCAATTTCATTAATGGCGCAAAATGTGTACACAAGTTCTGGTAAACCCGCAAACAGCAAAACCAAGAAAAAATCAAGCTCAGGTTTCGATAGAGACAGATTGATTCTTGGAGGCTGGGGTGGTGCTCAGTTTGGCAATGTCACCAACATCAATATTGCGCCAATAGTAGGTTATAGAATATCGGATAAACTTGCTGCCGGAATAAGCTTTGGATATAACTATATTAAATATAAGGATTGGTTTGAAGTTGAAGATACAGTTACTGGTAATATTCAAAAAAAGGATTTGGTATATCACACTTTCAAAACTGGCGTTTGGGCGAGATATTTAATTACTGATGGAATATTTGTTCATTTTGAGCCACAATATTTTATAGCCAAGACAACTAATTACTCATTTTATGGAGTGCCAATCAGCCAATCACTTTCAGTTCCAGCGGTTTTGGTAGGTGGTGGATATCGTATGCCCGTTTCTGACAGAGCATCTTTTTCAATCATGCTATTGTATGATGTACTTCAAGACAAGAATAGTCCTTATGGAAACCAAGTTTATACACCGATAGGGTTTAATATTGGGTTTTAAAAACTGTATATTTGAACGTTAAGACTTTATCTCTAAAAGGTGAAGTCTTTTTTATTTTTTTTATATGAATGCATCGCTTTTATTGCTCATTGTTGTTGCCTACTTTGCTTTGCTTCTTGGCATTGCTTTTTACACTTCAAGAGGTTCAAATAATGAATCTTTCTTTATTGGAAATCGAGGTAGCAAATGGTGGGTTGTTGCTTTTGGCATGATTGGTACTTCTTTGTCTGGA
>CAZNVQ010000008.1:27339-27761 GCA_964576425.1 uncultured Flavipsychrobacter sp.
GAATGACCTTCATTTCAGTGCCCGGAAAAGTTGGTTTTACAGGGTTAGAGTATTTTCAAATTGTAATAGGTTTTTGGTTGGGCTATTTTGTAGTTGCGTATGTCTTGTTGCCCATTTATTACAACATGAAGTTGACTTCCATTTATACTTATCTAGAACAAAGATTAGGGCAGTCAGCATACAAGACAGGGGCTATGTTTTTTATACTATCAAGAACCTTAGGTGCAACGTTAAGGTTGTATTTAGTTATCAAAGTTTTGCAGTGGTTTGTGCTTGATGAAATGAATGTTTCTTTTGAATTAACTTCTATAATTATTTTAGTATTGATTTTACTGTACACTTATCGTGGAGGCGTTAAGACCATCGTTTGGACTGATACTTTGCAAACCACGTTTATGCTTTTGGCATTGATAATTTGTGTG
>CAZNVQ010000008.1:27771-34371 GCA_964576425.1 uncultured Flavipsychrobacter sp.
AGTCAAGCATGGTTGGCATTACACCAAAAAGGGTACACTGAAATGATTAGAACAGATGTTATGAAACCCAATTATTTTTTGAAACAAATTTTAGGTGGAGCATTCATAACCATTGCCATGACTGGATTAGACCAAGAAATGATGCAAAAAAACATTAGTGTCAGCAACTTGAAAGATAGCCAGAAAAACATGGTTACTTTCAGCTTTATACTATTAATTGTAAATTTCATTTTCTTATTTCTTGGAGGGCTACTTTATTTATATGCCCAATCAAAAGGAATAGAAGCCATTAAAGATGATATTTTCCCAACAATTGCTGTGAAAAGTGGCTTGCCATTTTTTATTACAGTTTGTTTTATAATAGGTTTGATATCTGCTTTATTCCCAAGTGCAGATGGAGCGTTAACTGCGTTAACTTCATCTTTTTGTATAGATATTCTTGGCATCAACAGAAATTCTAGTTGGGATGATAAGAAAAAAAAGAAAGTAAGATTGATAGTGCATAACATCTTTGCTTTAGTATTTTTATTATGCATTTTCATTTTCAGAGAAGTGGACAAAGGTTCATTAATTGATTTGCTATTAGATGTTGCAGGTTACACTTACGGTCCTCTTTTAGCATTGTTTACATTTGGTATTCTAACGAAAAGAAATGTGAACCAAGCAATGCTTCCTTTGGTATGTATATTTGCTCCAATTGTTTGTTTTTTATTGAAAAAAAATCAAGCTTCACTTCTTGGTTCCTATCAAATTGGTGTTGAATTATTGTTGATAAATGCAGGATTAGCGTTTTTACTTCTATACTTGTTTTCAAATAAAAATTCAAGAGCAAATTCAACAACAGCAAATTAATCATATTGCAACATGACCAAAGTTTTATTGCCACTTGCCATTCAAAAATATGCTGAAGACCATACATCTGAGGAAACTGTAGTTTTAAAAAAACTCAAAAGAGAAACACTGTTGAAGATTGAATTGCCTGTGATGCTATCAGGACATTTACAAGGAGCTTTTTTAAGCATGATAAGTGAAATGATTCAACCGAGTCGAATTTTAGAAATCGGAACATATACTGGTTATTCTGCTATTTGTTTGGCTAAAGGATTGCGAGAAAATGGTATGCTTCATACCATTGATATTAATGAAGAATTGGAAGACATGGCTTTTCGTTATTTTTGTGAAGCTGGATTGCAGTATAAAATCAAACAGCATATTGGAAAAGCAGTCAACATAATTCCTGTTTTAGAAGATACGTTTGATTTGGTTTTTATTGATGCTGATAAACAAAATTATGGTTTGTATTACGATTTAGTTTTTGATAAAGTTCCAATTGGTGGTTATATCCTTGCTGACAATGTTTTGTACGATGGAGAAGTTGTAAATCCAACTGAAATTCAAAGTAGAAATGCAAAATCAATGGATTTTTTTAATCAAAAAATTGCTGAAGATAAAAGAGTTGAACAGGTTTTATTGCCATTACGAGATGGCATTATGATGATTAAGAAAATTGCATCTTAAAGAAATAGAAAATGAAAAAGAAGATAGTTTTAAAATCAATTTTTTATGTGTTTATATTGTCTTGTTCAAATTTATTATTCGCACAAGACGCATATTCTGACCGTGCAAGGAAATATGTAAATCAATACAAAGATTGGGCAATAGCTGAACAAAGAAGAACTGGTGTACCAGCTGCAATAACATTGGCACAAGGGATTCATGAAACAAGCGGCGGACAAAGTGAATTAGCTGCAAATGCCAATAACCACTTCGGCATTAAGTGCAGAAGTGATTGGAAAGGAATGTCATATAAATATTCAGATGACAGACCCAATGAGTGTTTTAGGAAATATGAATCAGTTTTGGAATCATACAAAGACCATTCAGATTATCTTTCTGGTAGTCCAAGATATGCCTCATTATTTAATCTTTCCATGACTGACTATGTTGGATGGGCAAATGGTTTAAAGAAATATGGTTATGCTACAAATCCAAAGTATGCTCAAATTTTAATTAAAATAGTTGAAGATTATGGACTTCAAGAATATACTTTTGCCGCAAATGAGCCAATTAAACAAGATAAACAAGATGTCGTTCAAAACAAAAAGATAAAAGTTGAAAACAAAGAAATGAATAGTGGTGTTTCATCTGTTTCAACCTCATCAAAAATAACAACAACTAATTCTAATGTAGTAGAGCCTTCACAATCTTCATCAAAAATAGAAAGTGTTACTCCAGCAGCAAAATCAAAAATGATGGTGTCATATGACCAAACTGTTGAGCAACAAAACTATAAATATCAATATAATCAATCTACAGAAAAGCAATCCAAACCTAAAGAAATAAGTCATAAATTAGAAAACGAGACCAAGCAAGTTGATGCTGAAGTAAAATTAGTTAATGGCTTAAAAGCATTCTTTGCTAAAAAAGGAACCATTCTTTTAAATGACGCAATAAGATTTGATATTCGTTATCCAAAACTATTAGAGTTAAATGATTTGCCAGATGCTCCACTAGAGGCTGATATGCCGATTTATCTAGAGAAGAAACATGTAGTTGGTACGCAAGAAAAATATCAAATAAAGAAAGGAGAAACTTTATTACAAATTGCTCAGAAGCTTGGCATTCAGGTTAGATTTTTAAAACAATATAATAACCTAAGTAATGATGGAAGTTTACTAGTTGGTTCCTATTTGTACCTAAATAATTCAAATGTTCAAAATCAATTAAATAAAAATAAACAAACAACATTATCCTCTTCACAACAAGTTAACTCAATAAATGGTAATGATCAGAATAAAATCGCACAAAAACCTAAGCCAACCGCTGTAAATACTGCTATAGCTGGGTTTAAAAAGGATGTAGTAGAACCTGTAAAAGATAAGATTCCTAATGCAAAAGCAAATGTGGCAGCTGTTGTCAATCCTGTTTTGTCTAAGTTGGATTTACCGTTGATGGATACCTTGAATTATAAAAAAGATACAGTAGAGATTGTTCAAGAAATTAAGCCTACTTTAATTTTTGATACTGCAAAAACAGTTCAAGAAGTGCAAGTTGCTGAAGTTCAAGTAGTTGATGAGCCAAAGAAAGTTATTGATCCATCAATTCAAGAGTTAATTGATTTAGCAAGAGAAGAAGCCAATGAAGATGCTAACGATGAATTTGCTAAGATGAAAGAAAAACTTGACAAGGTGGTTTATGCGGATGAAATAAAAGAAACAGACTTTTCGATTCCTAATGCAACAGTTGTAGAAGAAAAATCAACCCTTGTTGACAAAAAAACTATAATATATAGAGTTAAAAAAGGAGATACAATATTTTCAATTGCGAAAGAAAACAACGTTACCGTTAAACAATTGAAAGAATGGAATAATCTTAAATCAAGTTTGCTGAAAACAGGTCAGAAAGTAAAAATAAACTAATTAAACATGAATAAAGTAACTGTTCACGGTAAGGTTTTCAAACAATTTATTAATAAGGCAATGATTGATGAAAGGATAGCAGTACTTGCAAAACAAATTGATGCTGATTACGGCTCATCAAAACCAATATTTATTGCTATTTTGAATGGATCATTTGTTTTTGCAGCAGATTTGTTTCGCCAGCTATCAATCGAGGCTGAAATATCTTTTATTAAATTGGCATCATACAAAGGCACTTCTTCTACAGGAAATGTGGTGACTGCAATTGGTCTAGAAGAGAATTTAAATGATAGACATATTGTGATTCTAGAAGACATCATTGATACTGGAAAAACGCTACATAGTTTTATTCCCGAGCTTATGAATCGTAAACCAGCATCCTTGAAAATAGCTACTTTTTTATCTAAACCAGAAGCATTGAAATACCCTGTGAAGGCTGATTATATTGGTTTTGAAGTGCCTAAAAAATTTGTGTTGGGCTATGGTTTGGATTATGACGGATTGGGAAGAAATCTTCCTGAGCTTTATGAATTAATTGAAGATTAAATCTTCCCATTTATCTGATTTTGTTGATTTGATAATTCCAGATTTAGAGGCTTTTTCAAAAAGCTTAATAATTGCTTTTTTACCCTCATCGCCAAGATTTTTACTCCATGCGTTGACATACAAATTTATATGTTGACGCATGACATCTTCACTCATTTCTTGTGCATTTTCCACAACAAATGGTGCAAGTTTTGGATAATTTTCCCAAGCATATTCGAGACTTTCAAGAATAAGATGATCAATTTTATTAATCAAGTCTTTCCCGAGATTTCTATTAGCTACAATGCCGCCAAGTGGTATTGCTGCGCCAGTGTTTTTTTCCCACCAATCGCCAAGATCTAGCCATTTTTTTAAACCCTTTGACTCATAGGTAAACCTACTTTCATGAATGATAAGCCCTGCATCAAAGTGTTCATTTTTTACTGCTTCTTCAATCGCACTAAATATCAATTCTGTTTTATTTACAATGTCAGGAAATGCGAGTGATAAAAGAAGATTTGCTGTTGTGTTTTTACCTGGAATAGCAATCCTAGCAGTTTTTCTCCAAGCTTCATTATTTAAATTGCCATTTTCCTCTTTAGCAGCAATCACCAAAGGTCCAACGCCTTTCCCTAAAGCGCTCCCACTTTGTAGAAGAGCATATTTTTCAAAGGTAAGCAGAAAGGTACTATAACTTAATTTAGTGACATCTAACTTACCCTCAATTGCCCATTGATTTAAAGTAGCAACATCTTCAAGGTATATTTCAAATTCCAGGTCTTTAGTGTCAATTTTCTTGTTAACAAGCGCATCAAAAATAAAAGTATCGTTTGGACATGGACTAAAACCTAAACTAATTTTCATTTTACAAAAAGTGCTTTTAATTGTTCATTTAAATTTTCGATTGCTTCCTTAATTTTCCATTTGCTTTTATCTCTAGCTTCAACATAATTTGAAATTGCTCGAAGCTGAAAAAAGTCCATTTTATTCATTGCACAAACATAGTGAAATGCAGCGCCTTCCATGCTTTCAACAGTGCAATTGAATTTTTGTTTGCGTTGCTCTGCTGTGAAATCAGTACCGCTAACCATGTTAACAGTTATGCCGCTAGCGTTTTTTATCTGATTTAAGTTTAAACTCCTTTTCGGGATAGAACTATTGATTTTTTTTTCATTGAAAGGTGCTTCATTTTTATTCTGAAACCCTAAGTCAAACAAATCTAAAAACTGATATTTGTCCTCAGCACCAAGGTCACCAAATTGTTCATCAGAAACTAAAACAACTTCGCCCAAAAGAAGATTTTTATCAAAGCTGCCTGCAATTCCAGCTTGAATGGCGCAATCAAAATTTTTGTTTTCCAGTAATTTAGTTATTTGGTAAGCCGTAGACACCATTCCAACTCCGTGAATTAAAATTTGGATTGAGTTATGTCCATTAGTGAAACAGTCTGTTTGAACTTCCGACCAGTTTTGTTTTAAAAAGTTAATCGTTGGCTCTATTTCAAATCTTGTTGCGGCGGCAAGCAGGTAATTCATACGCTAAATAACCACATTTTTGTCAAATCAACCCTTACAGCTACTTTTGTATAATAATTTTAGATATGGTTTTTCTTACACGTGTTGAACATTTCAACGCAGCACATCGATTAGTCAACTCCAATTGGACTGATGAAAAAAATATAGAGGTTTTTGGTAAATGTGCCAATGCCAATTGGCATGGTCATAATTATGAATTGCATGTGACAGTAAAAGGTGATCCTCATCCTGAAACAGGCTTTATATTTAATGCTAAATTGTTGGGAGATATTATCAAAGATGCGGTTGTGGAAAAAGTTGACCACAAAAACTTAAACCTTGATGTTGATTTTATGCAAGGTAAATTTACTAGTGCTGAAAATTTTGCAATTGGAATTTGGAATCAGCTTTTACCTCATATTCAACAACATGGTGTAACTCTTCATTCTGTTCGTTTATATGAAACGCCAAGAATATATGTAGAATATTTTGGTTAATCTTCAACCTTTTTGATGCACCTTTGTTTTATTATAACTAAAATTAATTCAATTGGGATATAAAAGGATAGATAGCTATGATGAAGTAACGACTTCAAAGCTAATCGAGGAATACAAATCCGTGATTTCATTGGTAGGTGAAGATGCTGAGCGCGAAGGTTTGATTAAAACGCCTGAACGTGTTGCAAAAGCCATACAATACTTGACTCAAGGTTATGACATGGATGCAAAAGCCATTCTTAATTCTGCGAAATTTCATGAATCTTACAATGAAATGGTCATTGTTAAAGACATCGAATTGTATAGCATGTGCGAACATCATATGTTGCCTTTCTTTGGTAAAGCGCACATCGCTTACATTCCTAATGGGTGGATAACAGGACTTAGTAAAATTGCAAGAGTGGTAGATTGTTTTTCACGTAGAATGCAAGTGCAAGAAAGAATGACACATCAAATTCTTGATGCCATTCAAGAAACATTAAATCCTTTGGGCGTTGCTGTTGTTATTGAAGCAAAACATTTATGTATGATGATGCGTGGTGTTTCAAAGCAAAATAGTGTGACAACAACATCTGCATTTAGCGGTCAATTTGAAGCCAACGAAACAAGATCAGAATTTTTGAGATTGATTTCAGCAGATTTATA
>CAZNVQ010000009.1:0-3284 GCA_964576425.1 uncultured Flavipsychrobacter sp.
AAAATGCCCGACCATAACGAGCAAGGTGCGGGCATTTCTTCTATTCGGCTAAATGATATCATGGATGGCAGCAGAGAAGGTAAGAGACATCATGCAGCGTGAATTAATAGCTTTAGTGGGGATAAAACTAGGTAGACTATTATGACAAGCAGGTTATTCTCAATGGTCTACAATCTTTGGCAGAGGGAGATTGGAAGGAGATGATACAGCAGTGGAGCAAGAAGAAAGTGAAATTTGCTAATAAATCACTAAATTGGAATTCAGCAGCTGAATAATCATCTTCATGAGAACTAATTGTGCCATTAAAATTGGTGAAACTTCCAGTTACTGTGGAAATCATCATGTGTTTCACTTTGAATTGAATTTCTGAGTGTCTTGCGTAAATGCTCTAGTTTGAGTTGTTCATATTATTTATTTTTTGTTAATTGGTTTTTCTTGATTTTTCTAAAAGTTGGTTTAATAGCAAAGCTTCATTTTCTGAAATGCCAATAATTTCATTTGTTAGATCATCGATTAAACTATTCAAATGAATTAATTTTTCAATTCCTAATGCAGTAAGTTGGGTTAGTGTTTCCCTTTTATCCTCCTTAGATGAATGTCTTTCAACTAAATTTTTTAATACAAGTCGATCAATGATTCTTGGTATATTAGAATTATTTTCAATCATTCTAGAGCCAATGTCTTTATTACACATTGGATTGGGATGCTTACCTTTAAGTATTCGCAAAACATTAAATTGTTCTGCTGTAATACCTTCGTGCTTCATTACGCTTGAAAAATGTGTTTTAAACCAATATGCGGTATATAAAACATTTAATATGGCTTTGTGTTGCTCATTTTTAAACCGTTCGGTTTTTAAAGCATCTTGCAATTTCATGACACAAATGTATGTACATACATACATATTTTGCATAAGAATGTTTTATAGGTTAATATGAACTAAATATTAAAATTTAGTTTATGTGAATGAGTTTAAAGCTTTGTTTTATTCCACCGATTTCGGAGGTTAATATGAATGTTCCTTCTTTTAAATCATCAATCGAAATTTCAAATTGTTGAATTCCTCCTTTACAAGGTAAATTCATTTTTTTCAAATGTTGACCTGTTAGATCTGAAATTGATATCAATGCATTACCATCCAAAATGCTATTGATTTTAAGAATGATTTTTCCAAGCACTGGATTGTTTACAAGTTCAACAATCGATTGATTTGATTCGCTAAACTTTAATGCTTGAATTGGTGAATATGAGTTTGAACCGCTCCAATTTTTCTCAACAATTCGATAATAGTTCCAAGCAATACTTGGTTGATAATCTATGAAAGAATAACTATTATTTTTTTCATTGAAATCAACACTTCCAATGCGATTGAAATTGACTCCATCTACTGAACGTTCGATTTCGAATAATTTTATTGCTTTAGGATTTGAAATTTCCCATTTTAATATTGATTTTCCATTCAACGCTGTTGCCGTAAACTTTTCCCAGATTAAAGAAAGAACTAGGTTGTCGTTTCTTGTATACCAAATAGGTGATGTAATGGTTTTTGTACTTCCGATGTTGATTTCAGCATAGTAGTAGCCAGTACTGTTGTTGTTTAGATTGATATCTGTATAGCTTACTTGATAAGCATTTATTGAAAATAAAGAGCTTGCAGCTAAACCACTTCCAGGAATTCCAAACATTAATTTTATTTCAGGTATTGTGTTCGAATTTGCAGGATCAATTGCGTAAATGTTTATGGCTGGCGCAAAGGCATGATTGAAAATGCTTCCCATTGCTTGCCCACAAATTGAAAATTCAACTTTTGTATTACAGTTTTGAGTAGCATAAAATCTTCTATTTTTCATGCTGGTTAAAAATGCTGCTTTCGTATTATTGGGAGAGATTACAGCTGTTCTTGTGTAGGCAGTTCTACCGAAAGTAGTATTATGGTTATCATGATCAATGGTTGGTCCAACATGATATCCTTTTGCCAATAGTTGTTGAAAGTAAGGCAGATAAGACATACTGCTTCCTGGTTCAGTATAATTGATGTTGGTACTAAATGCAGGTCCGCTTTCTAAGGCAATTCCTACAACTGAACTATCAACTCTATTGCTATAAGCTATGTTGGCAAGGTTGCCAAAATCACTCCATGAAGGATGAGCAAGTGTAGCAAATGCATTATTGTTCCAAAATTGATTCACTTTTCTAAATAAACCAATATTGGATAAATAGTCGTTTTGTGGGACATAGATATTGTAATTAGGACTGCCATTTATTGTTTCCCATCCTAGTAATGAATCAATGCCGTAAACTAAAACATGTCCGCCGTTAGTTAATGTTCCCCATTCCATTCCATACAAAGCAAGAAAGCTAGGATTGTTAGCAGTAAAGGTATTTGCTTGATTAATACCTAATTGATATTTGGACAAAAGCATTCCTGGATTATTGGAAGCCGTGTAATGATTGTGTTCACTTATACCTAGAAAGTCTAAGCAAAGTGAGTTTTTTGCAAATAAATAATCATCAGCAGGAGTTAAATTTCCATTGTCTTTGTTTCCATCCGAATAAGAACTATGTGCATGTAAATTGCCGTAGTAAATGTTCATTGGATTAACAGTTGGTGTTGTAAAATTTCCAGTAAGAATTGCGTTTGTCTGATATAAAGGTCCACCAATACAATTTTCATTGTAGGCGAAAATGAAGAAATAATATGTTGTGCCAGTATTTAAATTGCTTGAAATGAAACTAAGGTTATTGCCTGTTGAAATGATGATGCCATTACCCAATGAGGAATTGGCTGAATACATTGTTCCATTGATTGGCAATGCACCTAAATTGTTATTAGTGCTTCTTACAACCAAATAACCATCAGTATTTGAAACTGGATTGAAAAATCCTTGAATCAAATTTGTTTGTGCTGTGAAAATTAAATTAGTTGGTGCAGAATTTGGTGTGGTGCAAGGTAAAATAATATTTGTTGTTTGTGAACCTGAAAGCGGTGAAGTTATGTTGTAAACTGGTCCATTGCTACATACAAAACTGTTTATTGAAAAAACATGGTAGTAGTAAGTGGTGCTATGAATTAGGTTGTTTACACTGAAACTAGAACTGCCGCCACGATAAACAACTAGATCATTTCCAAGAGCATCTCCAGCATTGTAAATTGTTGTATTTGTTGGAACAGTATTGAGTGTTGGGGTAGTGGTTTTCACAACCAAATATTCATTCGAACCATTACCAGTAAAATTTCCATTCATACTGTTTGTAGTAACATTCGAAAAAGTTAAGTTAGTGGG
>CAZNVQ010000009.1:3294-21779 GCA_964576425.1 uncultured Flavipsychrobacter sp.
TGGGTTGACTATTTGGTGTCACACATGGTGGACCAGCAGGCGTTTGTTGACTTCCGATTAGTGGGTTTATAGTCTTGTAACGAATGATTCCATTACAATAAATATTACAGGAAAAAACGTAGAATGTATAATTTGTTTGTGGATTTAGATTACTTGCTGTAAAAGTATTTCCCGAACCTCGATAGATTACAATGCCATCACCAACATTGTCGCCAATATTAAAAACTGTACTATCAGTTGGGTTAGACGTAAGCGAACCGAATGCGGTTGCAACTACCAAATATTCATCAGGTGCTGGGTTAGCAGCAGTAAAACTTCCTTGAATAGATGTAGGCGTGATTGTATTGAAATTTAGATTTGTTGCAGATGCAGTAGGTATTGTACATGGATTTCCTGAAGCAGTAACTTTTATATTATCTAAAGCAATGTAAGGTCTTGAACCACTTGATCCTCCAGTTCCATTATAATAATAAAATCGCAATCTTGCAGTACTACTAAAATTGAAAATTGAAGGCAAGGATAAATTGACAACACTACCTGATGTTGGTGAATAGTTAGTAATGTTTAAAACTTGGGCAGCTGTTATTTCTGTGAAATTGATACCATCTATACTTCCATAAACACGAAGTGAACCTTTTCTATTGCTTGTATTAGCTCCATTATTTACTGATGCCCAATCAAAGCTTAATGTTCCAGCATTAATTCCTGAAAAGTTAAGCATCAAATCTATTGCAGCTGAATTAGTATTGTCCGTTGCGCCTATTGCGAGCAGCATGATTCTTTTATTTATAGAATCTTTGTGAACACCACCTGAACTTGTTGTAGTTGCAAAACTTGTTGTAGCGTGTGTTATTTTAGTAGCATTTGGAACCGTTGTTGAACCACCTATAGCAACACCAGACCATCTTTGTGCACCTGTACCGTTTGAAAATCCATTTGTCCAGTTAACAACATCATTAAATGTTTCAAGATAAGTCAATGCAGGTTGAGAATTCATCGGAACTGGATTCTGTGCCTGCAATTTGAATGCTGTTGATAATAAAAAGAGTAAAATTATTTTAAATGAAATTCTCATAATCTATTAATACTTGATAAAAGGCTGACGGATCAAAATGCCGTTGTTAATTCGATTTTTTATTATCAAAAAATAACATCCTGAAGAAAAATTGTAGATATCAATACTGGTTTGATTGGAATTTGATTGCGTTTTCAAAATTTCTTTTCCATCGATTGAAAAAATGCAAACATCTAATTCAGTAAGTTTTTCGTTTAATATATTTAATCGATCAATTACTGGATTTGGAAAGAAAGAAATTTTAGGTTGCGCTACTGTATCAATATTTTGTGAAGAATTGAAAATATATTTTGTCATGACTGGAAAATGGTCGGATACAAATGAGTTATAATTACTCACCCAAGCATTCACTTCTGCTTTCAGCAAAGTTGCGCTGTTACTAACATAGAAAGGATAAACTTCATTACTAACAATAACATGATCAATGAAATTATTGTATCCATTTATGGACGACAATCCCATTTTTGAAAGTGGTAATGTCAAACTTTTAAAGGAGTTAGCATCAGTGCTGTCAACAACAAAATTGTAATAATTACTTACGCTTTCATTGGAGCAAATTGATTCGTCTAGGTCATCATTGAAATCACCAAGAATTATAAATTTGTCAGTAGTGAATTTAATGTCTAAACTATCTTTAAGTTGAGCTGCTCCTGCTTTTCTTCTAGCACAAGAACCTGTATCGCTCATCGCTTTGGCATGAATTACAATAAACTTCAGGTTTAGCCAATTCCCGTCTGCACCTTTAATTATCGCATCAATTAAATATGGAAATCTGCCGTTGCTCCAATTATAATAAGCAGTTGAATTAAATTGTAAAAGCGCTCTACTACTGTTAATTTTTACTTTTTCTTTATTGAATACAAAAGCTAATTTTTGAGCTTTTGACCAACTTGGATCTGCATAACCACTTACTGAAGTCGCGAATGATGAAATGATAAAGTCATAATTTCCCTCTAAAGATTTTACAAGAGATTGTAGTGAATCTTTATTTACAATTTCAACAAGAGCATAGGCATCAGCTTTCAACCGATTCATAATAGTTCGAGTTTTATTTATTTCATCAGGCAATTGAGTTGGGTCATCACCAAAAAATTCTAAATTCCAGTTAACAATCTTAAAGGTATCAGATAGAATATTGAATCCTTGACTCTTTGCTGAAGCAGTAAATAAGCTATTGAGAACTATTGTAAGTAATATGTATTTTATATATGTATTAAATGACATTCAATAAGATTACTTTTCTCTCATAACAAAAGAGGAAAGACAAAGTTATTGTAAACAATTAGTTTCTTGAGCAATATGTTTTAAGATGTGGGATATGTAAAAGTGAAACGAGGCAGTCTTTTTACATTAAGACTGCCTCGATTTTTTATCTTCTTCTTTCCTGAAATTCGTTTCTTTCAGATTGTCTGTTTCTTTCAGTATTTGCAGGTTGCTTCTCAGGTTCAATTCTTTTCCATTCCATTTCTTTTTTGGGTATGCTTCGTTCTTGCTTTGAAAAATTACGTTCCCAGTTTTTATTTTCATCTATTTTAGGTTCAGGTCTTTTCCATTCGTTTTGCTGTCTTTCATTAATGAAACTTCTTGGTTTTTCTGATTGTTTTCTTTCTGTTTCCATAGGTTCAATTTTTTTATTGTTCATAATATCTAGTTCAACTCTTTCATGTTTATTGTCTGTATTCCATTCAGGTTTTCTTTCATTAATTGGTTTAACAATGGGTTCATTATTTGTACGATCTACAGTTTTATTTTTTCTCCAATCATTATTATTGTTTTCTTCAATTTTGATTGGCATTGGTCTTGAATTTCCATCATAAACTCCAGCATTATTATTGCGATCAATTGATTGTTCAACGGTCATTTTCCTTCTTGGTTGTTCACCATTTCTTCCACCTCTAGTATTAGCTTGAACACTTGGTCTGTAAAGGTTTACTTCGTTTTGATTTGTTCTAAATTTCCTAGGTCCATATCTTTCATTTCGAATGTTATACACGGTTACTCTTTGTCCTGTATATCTTTCCAATTCTCTGTGTCCCGGTCCGCAAAAGTATTGATTATTGTAGTTGTTATACATCCAATTTGTATTATAAATTATTCTTGAGTTATATCGTGGTCCTCTCCAATAAACTTGAAAATTTGGTCTGAAAAAACAATTTCTTGGAATAAAAACCCACCAATAATCTGGTACATAGTAGTTGTTATTATAAACCATTCCATAATCTATTTGTGGACCTAATGGTGCCCAACCAAAATATCCATTTCCACTTCTCCAACTCACCCAAGCAGGAGCCCATTCTGTTCCAGGAATCCACAACCAACCATAATAATTGTCATATGTCCAACGACCGTAGTGAAATGTTGCCCATCCCCATTCATAATCAGAAACCCAAGTGTTGCCATATTCGGTCATCACCCATCTTCCAGCTGTGAAATAAGGTCTGAAATTTCTACCAACATTTGGACTCCAAACGTATCCATAATAAGGGTCTTCTAACCAAGTTCCGTAAGGGTCGAGTTCGTCATAAAATGTTTGATATGAAATGGTATAACCTTGTTGTGCTTTAGTTGTAGTTGGCGTAAAAAAAGTGAAACTCAGAATGAGTAATAGAAATGCGTGAAATGGTGTTGTGCTTTTCATAAAAAATGATTTTAGTGATTAAACAATCTTGCATACTCAAAGGCAAATTGATGTCCTGAATGTGTTAGCGATTTGTTAAAATCATTTTTTCAAAGTATTTAAACAAAAAAGGCTAGAATATATTCTAGCCTTTTATACATTATGAGTTATAATTATTTATTCAGTTTCTGCTTAAGGTTGCTATCTAAAGCTTCCAAAAACTCTTCGGTATACAAATAATGTTCTCCATGATTTACTTTATTGCCATAGACTGAAACAGCAAGATCCTTAGTCATTTTACCACTTTCCACTGTTTCAATGCAAACGTCTTCAAGCGCTTGACAGAAATCAATTAACTCTTGATTGCCATCTAGTTTTCCACGAAATGCCAATCCACGAGTCCATGCAAAAATTGAGGCAATTGGATTTGTTGAAGTTGGATTTCCTTTTTGGTGTTCTCTGTAGTGACGAGTTACTGTTCCGTGTGCTGCTTCAGCTTCCATTGTTTTACCATCTGGTGTCACTAATACAGATGTCATCAAACCTAAAGAACCAAAACCTTGTGCAACAGTATCACTTTGCACATCACCATCATAGTTTTTGCAAGCCCAAACAAAATTACCATTCCATTTCAACGCACTTGCTACCATATCATCAATCAAACGATGTTCGTATGTAATACCTGCATCTTTCATTAATGATTGAAATTCAGTCTTGTACACTTCTTCAAAAATATCTTTGAAGCGACCGTCATATTTTTTAAGAATGGTATTTTTTGTTGAAAGATAAAGCGGCCATTTTTTAGTTAATGCCATGTTGAAACATGCTCTAGCAAAGCCTCTTATCGATTCATCAGTATTATACATTGCCATAGCAACGCCATCACCTTTGTAATTGTAAACTTCATGTTCAATCACTTCACCATTTTCACCTTCAAATTTAATAGTCAATTTTCCTTTTCCTTTAACTGTAAAATCTGTAGCGCGATATTGATCTCCAAATGCATGACGACCAACAATAATTGGCGCATTCCAATTGGTAACTAATCTTGGAACGTTTTTGATTACAATTGGTTCACGGAAAACTGTTCCATCTAGAATATTTCGAATTGTTCCATTTGGGCTTTTCCACATTTGCTTTAAGTTGAACTCTTTCACACGCTCTTCATCGGGTGTGATTGTTGCACATTTGATCCCAACTCCATATGTTCTTATTGCATTTGCAGCATCAATGGTTACTTGGTCGTTTGTTGCATCACGATGTTCAACGCCTAAGTCGTAATATTTTATGTCAACTTCGATATAAGGTAAAATCAATTTGTCTTTGATGAATTTCCAAATAATTCTAGTCATTTCATCACCATCAAGTTCAACAACTGGTTGAGCAACTTTAATCTTTGTCATAATTGTATTTTAAAATGTATAATAATTTATTATTCAGGGCTCAAATTTATCAAATCAACATTGATTTTTCCCACAAAATCAAGTTCTTAGACTAATTGCCTTGATTTAAGTTCCATATATTTATTAATGGTATCAATTGTGAGCGATTTTGGAGTTGTCAATAATGTCATAATTCCATGCTTACGTAATTCTTTGACTATTTGCTTTTTCTCAAAATTGAATTGATTGGCAATAGTTTGTATATAAATATCTTCAGTTGTTTTGGCTTCTTCTTTTTGTATACTTTTAAGCATTGTATTTTGAAAAAGAACCACACAAACTAAATGTCTTTTTGTTAAAGATTTCAAATAAGGTAATTGTCTTTCCATTGAAATGTAGGTTTCGAAATTGGTAAAAAACAGCAAAAAACTTCGTTGATTAATTTTTTTTAAAACGGTTGCTAAAAGCATTTCAAAATCTGTTTCAAGGAAATCAGTTTTTTGTAAATAAAGCGCTTCGGCTAAATGATTTAATTGTCCACTTCTTTTTTCAGCAGGAATTAAATTCCCAATCTGGTTTGAAAATGTAATAAGTCCAGCTCGATCATTTTTTAGTAATGCAATATTCAGCATAGACAAACCTGCGTTGATTGAATAGTCCAAAAGTGTCATTCCATCAAAAGGCATTTTCATGCTCCTACCTTTGTCTATGAGCACATAAATTTGTTGTTCTTTAGCTTCAGTGTACATGTTGACCATCAAATTGCTGGAACGTGCTGTGGCTTTCCAATTGCTAGATCTAACATCATCACCTTTAACATAATTTTTGATTTTTTCGAACTCCATGCTATGTCCCAATCTTCTCAATTTTCGAATGCCTGTAAATTGCATTTCTGAATTAGCAATGAGTTGATACTTTTTTATTTGTAAAAATGATGGGTAAACTTTCACATCATTTTCAGGAGCTAATTCATATCGTTTTTGAACTAAACCAATTTGTGATTCTACATATCCAAGCAATTTTCCAAAATGATATTCACCTCGAGTCAGTGGTTTGAGTAGGTAGTTGATAGTTACTCGCCCTTTCACTTCCATATTCGTTCTTCTTGAAAAATCGCGTACTTGAAATTGATCAGGTAGCTGTTCAATCATTTTGATTTTAATTGGAAATGGATAGGCGTTTATTAAAGAAATAGAAACTTTATTCTCATCTCCCAAACTGAATCTTGATTTGATTATTCTAAGTCCTTTTACATTTCCTTTTATTTTGTAAAGCAAAAAGATGTCGATTGCTGTTAGTAAAAATGCGAAAAGGGTAGTGATAACAACAATTTCAAACAATCCTTCAATAAAAAACGAGATGATGAAAAATAAAACACAACTACCCATAAGCCAATACCAACGTTGGCAAATAAATAGACTTGAAATGAAATTTTTCATCACAAAAAATTGAACGTTTTAAAATATTATCTAGGAATTTCTATGTGAGTCAGAATTTCATTCAATACATCATCTGTAGTTGCACCTTCCATTTCTTTTTCTGGTGTTAAGCTAATTCTATGTCGTAGGACTGGTCTTACAGCAAATAATACATCTTCAGGTATTATAAAATCTCTTCCTCTAATTACACTTATAGCTTTTGCAATTTGAAGTAATGCTAGTGATGCTCTAGGTGATGCACCTAAATAAAGAGAAGCATCATTTCTTGTTTCATGGATGATTTGAGCAATGAACGAAATGATATTGGATTCAACATGAACTTTTCTTACTAAATCACGAGCATTTGCCAATGCATTTGTTGAAATAATAGGGGCTATGTTTTGAAGAATATTGCTGACCTTTTGTTGATGGTGCATTTCAAGAATTTGAATTTCTTCATTCAACGATGGATAGCCAACTTGAATTTTCATAAGAAAACGGTCTAGCTGTGCTTCTGGCAATCGATAAGTGCCTTCATGCTCAATCGGATTTTGAGTTGCAATAACCATAAATGGAGGATTCATCATATGTGTTTCACCATCAATAGTTACTTGCTTTTCTTCCATGACTTCAAACAATGCTGCCTGTGTTTTTGCTGGTGAACGATTGATCTCATCAATCAAAATCATGTTTGAAAAAATAGGACCTTGTTTAAACTGAAAGCTCGCTGTTTGTGGATTAAAAACACTGGTACCCAATACATCGCTTGGCATTAAATCAGGTGTAAATTGAATTCTTGAAAATTGAGCATCAATAAGCTTGGCAACTAGTTTTGCAGTCAATGTTTTAGCAACTCCTGGTACTCCCTCAATTAAAATATGTCCATCAGCTAGCAATCCAGCAATAATCAGTTCAACCATTTGATGTTGACCAACAATGATTTTTTGAATTCTATTTTGAACTTCCTCCAAAAGATTGGAAATAGAATTGATTTCTGTATGAATAGGTTGCAAGTTTTCCATTGTTTAAACTTTTGAATTGTAAATCGAGTGAATTAATAAATATATATGTGCTAATTCGTCTTGAGTAATCTTTTGTTTTTGAATGCGTACTTTCTGAATCATTTTATTTAATTCCTTAATTTTTTCAATGGGTTGATTAGATTTTTGACTCAGCTTTGTAATGAAAATTTCATCTAATTGATTGGTTGGAATAAAATAATGTTGTCTAACCCAATCTAAAAATTGAATAATCATTTTATCGGCTAGGTTACTATGATTGCCTTTGTTGAAATAAAGACGACCAACAGTTTGAGCAAAAGATACTGAGCTGTTTTCAACTATAGGAATTTCATCAATTATGTTTTGTTTTCTTTTGCTTTCAAAAAGTACATAAATCAGCAGCGTAACAATTAGTAAAATGAAGGCCCATTTCGTTGAAGGATATTGGAACAAAACGGATAAATCTGCTTTTGCTTGACTTCGTTTGTAATAGTCATTCCAATAAACAAGATTGTATTTTTTTGGAAAGAAATTCCAAAATCTATTGAAATATTCGATGTTATTTTCTTGTAATAAAAAATAATTAGACCAAGTCAAAGGAGCAGCGAGAAACGTGATAGAACCATTGCTAATATTAAATCGTAATATGTTTGGTTTTGAGTTAAAATAACCCAATGTATCTGCTTTTGAAATTATTTCTGGTATAGAAAATGAATTGTTTTGAAATTCTTCATTAATAATTCTTTTGTCGAAATATGCATGTATTGAACGACCTTGGAAACCAAATTTTTTATCTGATTTGTAGTTGTTTAAACTCAGTTTTTCTAATTGATTTTTACCATTGTTTATTGAGTTTAAAGGACGTTCTTCATCTTGATTATCGAGTATGTTGATATTGAAAATCTTTTCAAGTTTATGATCAATTGTTCTTGAAACAATTACTAAATCATTACCATTTTTTACAAATTCAATGAGTTTATTTAATTCCTCTTCATTCACATAAAAATCTAATCCAAGAGCAATTAATAAATTAGGTCTTTTGCTTTTCATCATACTTTCGTCAATAACATTGTATCTGAAAGCGGGTGATAATCTCAATGTTTTACATTCTCTAAATAGAATTTTTGTAGTTTCGAATGCAAGTAATCCACCGTAAGGCTTGTTGTCATTTTTATCCAATGATACAGACCAATTTGTTTTTTCTTTGAACCAAGATTTACAACCAAAACTGGTGAAAAAAAGAAAGAATAAAAAAATAGATAAAATTAATCTTATCATGATTTTTCTAAAATTTTAGAGAGTTCATGAAAAGACTGATGAAATTGTTCTGTTTTTTGCTGATTGATAGGGTAGGCGCCATACCAAACAATTTCATATTGATTTGAAATGTTTCTAAAATGTTTTTTTATTTCTTCTTGCTTTAACTCTTGATAATAGTCTGCATTAGTTTTTTCAATCTTAAATTGAATTAATCCATTTTTCCAAAGCATTTGTAGCGCTGTCAAATAGCCGTAACGGATTATGAGCTGTTCGTTATTTTCATTGCTTGCTTTAACTAAAAGCTCATTCCAATTTTGATGCACTAATTGATTGAGGTTGTCATCAAATTCATCTTCAATTACTTTTGGTTTTAATTGATTATTTTTTATAATTAATAACCAAGTTTTTTCGTTGTATAATATTTTATAAAGTGCAACACAAGCTGCAACAACAATTATTTGCCAAAGAATATTTTTCCCAGTTGGACTTGCCAAAAACATTAAAGCTTTACTTATCCAACGGCTGATAAAATTACTAAAAGTATTGCTTCTTTTGATTTCATTAATTTCAATTTTGTTTTTATAGCCGAATTCTTTTTCGTTGGTAAGCTTTGACCATTCTTTTTTTGTTATTGTTCGTGAAGGTTTGTTGGCTTTCCCCAAAACAATCAGATGATGTAATAGAAAAATGCTTAAAAAGAAAAGGAAATTATTTATATGTTTGTTATTCATTTCAATCTTTTGCTGACTTTAATTGGATATATAACAAAATACCAAAACATAAAAAAAGATGTTATGGCTAAAATGCCAATACTTGATGCTAAAGGTATTTGTGTATAGCGTGTGATATAACTTTCAAAAAATGCAGCGAGGATAAAAATAGGGACTAGGGAAACAATGATTTTTACAGCATCTTTTGCGCCTTTTTTCAAAGAAACTAACCTGGTGAAAGTTCCTGGAAAAAGAATAGAATTTCCTAAAATTAATCCTGTGCAAGAGGCAATAACAATTGCCGAAAGTTCAAGAACGCCATGAATTAGAATTACTAATAAAGAACTAATTCCTAAGCCATGTGAAATAAACATTTGTTCAAAAACGCCAAGCATTAGACCGTTTTTAAACAACATATAAAGAGTGCCAATGCCAAGTGTCATACCAAGAACGAAACAATTGAATGCAACAAGAATATTGTTGAATCCAATTCTTACAAACATGAAAAATTCGTTTTTATCTTTGTAAACACCAAATGGATCACCGTTGGCAATATTCCTTTCTGTCATGTCAACATATCCATCGCCAAGTACGGAGCGAACAAAAATCTGATCGTTATGTGCTGAAAACAAACCAATGGCAACAAACAAAGCGAAAAACAGAAAAGTAAGTAAAAGTGTTTTGTGGTGCTTGTGAATAATAAGTGGCAATTCAATTTTTACAAAATGAGCAATGCGATTATATTCTTCTTTTTTATTCTTGTAGATAGATAGAAAAATGGAAGCGGCTAATCCATTGATGTATTTTACAGTATTACTGAAGGGATAAAATGTTTTCGCATATGACAAATCTTCAACAAGATGAGTAAATCTACTTGCTAGTTCATCAGGATTTTCAGTAGGATTTTGATACTGTTTCCAGCGATTTATGTTGCGTTTTATAAATTGCCCTTCACGCATGAAGTAAAGATAGAAAAGAACTTGATGAACTAGTATTTAATGCAAACAATTTAGTCTCTAAATCATATATTTGTAACATGAGCATGCTCATCATAACCACGCCTTTTAATATTGATCTCAATTTCACTATTGCTCCTTTTCACAAAAGACTTTTGGCTTGGTTTATCGACATTGTATTATGTTTAACATATGTTTTTTTGGTTTTGCGATATATTATTTATCCATTAAATTTAGCAGGAACAACAAATGAAGTAGTTATTATTTTGGCTGTAGTAATTCCAACTTATTTTTATCATTTCCTCACGGAATTGTTTTTTGATGGACGATCGGTAGGAAAAATGGTTACTAAGCTGAAAGTGATTGACATGACTGGCAAGCAAGCTTCTTTGAGTCAATATTTGTTGCGTTGGTTATTTCGTTTATTTGATATGCTTGCAACTTTTGGAATGTCGGCAATTATTTCTTCAGCTTTAAATAAACATAATCAAAGAATTGGCGATTTGATAGCAGGCACTGTTGTCATTGACACAAACCAAAAAACTAATCTGACTGACACCATTTTTCTAGATGATTTTGATGAAAATTATCAACCAGTGTTCTCATCGGTATTACAACTAAATGATAGAGATATCAATGGAATTCGAAATCTTTTGGCATCAAGAAAAAGATTTAAAAAAGAAGATAAGTACACTCAGGAAGTTGTTGCTAGAATAAAAGCTAACTTGAAAATTAAAACAGAACTTTCAACAAATGAATTTTTAGAACAGTTATTGAAAGACTACAATTTTTATTTTAGAACGAGAAAATAAATTGGTAGTTTTTTAGTGAATGCCAAGTACATCTTGCATGGTAAAAATACCTTTTTTACCAACAATGAATTCTGCTGCAAGAACTGCACCTAGCGCAAATCCATCTCTGTTGTGTGCTGTATGAATTATCTCGATTGAGTCGATTGAAGAATCATATTTCACATGATGAGTTCCCGGAACTAGGTCTGTTCTTTCAGATTCAATGAAAAGTAATTCTGGTTTGTCTGTTTGTTGATTGCTCCAATGTTCTTTTCTTTCTATTCTGGATAATATTTGTTCTGCAAGTGAAATTGCAGTTCCACTTGGTGCGTCTTTTTTATGCGTATGATGAACTTCTTTTAGTGTTATTTCATATTCATTTTGTTCATTCATTAATTTGGCTAGCAGCTTATTTACTTCAAAAAATAAATTAACGCCAATACTAAAGTTGGTAGTGTGTAAAAAAGAAACTTCATTTTCAATGGCTAACATTTTTGCATGATTCAGTTCAGAAGCCCATCCTGTTGTTCCGCAAACAGTTGGAACTTTTGCGTTCAAGCAAGTTGAAACATTTTCTTTTGCAGCATCAGGATTGGTGAATTCAATAGCAACATCACAATTGGATAATGTAGTTTCATTCATTTCATGTCTGTTGTCAGACTTGATTTTCAACACAATTTCATGCCCTCTTTTAAGCGCCATTTTTTCAATTGTTTGACCCATTTTGCCATATCCAATTAAGGCTATTTTCATGATGAAAACTTTAAAATTAATGAAACAATAGTTGTTATTGCGAAAAGAATACTTGCTAAACCGTTAGTATTCGCAAACGCAATATTTACTTTATTTAAATCATTGGGCTTAACTAAGAAATGTTGGTAAGCTAGGAGACCAATAAAAAGCAGTGCACCAATCCAAAAAATGAAATTGAATTCGCCATAATAGCCAGCAATTAATAGGAGCAACCCACAAATAATATGCAATAAATTAGAAACTAAAAGTGCTTTTTTAGTGCCTAGAAGTGCAGGTATTGAATGGAGTTGATTTTGTTTGTCGAACTGTTCATCTTGTAAAGCATAGATAATATCGAAACCTGAGACCCAAGTCAATACAATGAAAGAGAAGATCAATGGTAAAATATCAAAGCGTCCTGTCAAAGCCAGATAAGCACCAATAGGAGACAATGACAAACCAACTCCCAAAACAATATGGCATAAAGCTGTGAAACGTTTGGTGTAGCTATAAAAAAGCACTACAAACAAAGCAACAAAAGATAAATAGAACACCAATTCGTTGATGAAGTAGGTTGTTATTATAAAACCCAAACTCATTAAAGCTGTAAAAATAAATGCATGATTGGATGAAATTTTTCCAGCTGGAATTTCTCTTTGAGCCGTTCTTGGATTGAGCGCATCAAATTTTCTATCTAAATAGCGATTGAAAGCCATTGCTGCACTTCTTGCAAAAACCATACACAACAATACCTTGAAAAATAAGTCAATATTGTCTTTAAACCAATTAAAATCGATAGTAAGGTTTAATGCACAGACCCCAAGCGTAAAGCCAATCATAGCAAATGGCAATGCAAAAATGGTGTGGCTAAATTTAATTAGCGAAAAGTAATGATTAATGTGTTTGATTAAGCTCACGTTGAATTATTTCTCATGAACATCTGCTACAAAACTTAAAGCATAATGTTCGATTTGTGCGTTACTAATGACCAAGATATTTTTCTTTTGAATTCCTGCTCTGTTGGCGCTATTGAATTCAATTAAAATTTCACCGCCTTCTCCTGGTGGAATAGGTTTTTTAGGAAATGAAGGTACAGTACAACCACAAGAAGCAACTGCATCTGCAATAATCAATAGGTTATTACCAGTGTTCTTGAATTTATAAGCATGGCGAACTTTTTCACCTTCTTTAATTTTTCCAAAATCAAATTTGATGGAATCAAATTCAATGGTTGTTTTCGGAACATTTTTAAGGTCTAATACCTTGTCATTATTTTTATCATTTTTACCAATTTGATACTTATTAAATAAAGCTGTGCTGCTCACACCACTGAGTTCTACAATTGCAACGACAAAAACTGATAAGGTTAAAACAGTTAATAAAACTGCTTTTAGTTGTTGGTTCATAAATGTGATTAATTTGATTTTTCAGTCCATATTAGAGATAAATTAACAATCGTTTCTACTGCTTTGTTCATGTCTTGAATACTTACATATTCTTGTTTACTATGAATGCCCATTTCTCCAGTGAAAATGTTTGGGCATGGCAATCCCATAAATGAAAGTCTCGAACCATCAGTGCCGCCTCTAATACTCATAATTTGAGTTTTCATTCCCGCTCTTTCATATGCTAAAGCAGCATATTCTATAACTTGAGGATGTTGGTCTAAAATTTCTTTCATGTTTCTATATTGCTCTTTCACCACAAACTCATAAGTCAAGCCAGGATAGGCTTCTGCTGTATCTTTAACAAGATTTAATAATTTTTCTTCATGCTCAGCGAGTTTAGTCGTGTCAAAATCTCTGATGATAAAACTCACAGTTGCTTTTTCTAGTACACCTTCAATTGATGTTGGATGTAAAAATCCTTCCATTCCCTCAGTGCTTTCTGGACACAATTCATTTTTTGGTAGTAGCGATACGAAATGTGAAGCAGCTTTTATGGCACTAACCATTTTGCCTTTCGCATACCCAGGATGTGCACTGATACCATGAAATGTAACGGTTACGCCATCAGCCGAAAAAGTTTCTCCTTCAAGGTGACCTCTTTCGCCACCATCCAAAGTATAACCAAATGATGCGCCAATTTTATCCATGTCTACTTTAGCAACACCACGTCCTACTTCTTCATCTGGTGTAAATAAAATACTGATTTTACCATGTTCAATTTCAGGGTTTTGCATCAAGTAGTGAGCAAAATCCATTATGATAGCAACCCCTGCTTTATCATCAGCACCAAGTAATGTTGTACCCGAAGCGGTGATGATATCTTCACCGATTTTTTCTTTCAAATAAGGATGCTCATCTGTTGTAATCACAATGTTTGTATCATCAGGAAGAACTAAATTTTGACCTTGATAATTATGGTGAACAATTGGCTTAACACCTTCACCACTACAATCTGGAGCGGTATCCACATGGCTGCAAAAACAAATTACCGGAACATTTTTATTGGTATTGGCAGGAATTGACGCGTATACATATCCATACTCGTCAAGGATTGCATTTGTAATGCCCATTTCATGCAATTCTTTCACCAAAACTGCACTCAGATTTTTCTGTTTTTCAGTTGAAGGTTGTGATAGAGAATTGGGGTCACTTTGCGTATCAATTTGCACATATTGAACAAACCGTTCAGCTGCTGTATGCTTATAATTAATTATTGACATTTAATCGAGTTTATTAATTGTGGCGCAAAAATACTATTCTGCTTTCAACATAGACTAAATAAAAACTATTGTAATTTTGTTTTATGATAAATTTTGGAGATATTAAATTTTCAGAAATAGTTACTTTGTCTTTCACTTTGTTTGCTATTATAGATGTTTTAGGTTCAATTCCTGTGATTATTTCTTTAAAAAAGAAAATGGGAGAAGTAAATGCCTTGCAAGCAACATTAATTTCTGGAGGGTTGATGTTAGCTTTCTTGTTTATTGGTGAGCAGATGTTGAACTTTATGGGACTTGACATCAGTTCCTTTGCCATTGCGGGTTCTATAGTAATTTTTATTCTGGGACTAGAAATGGTTTTAGGAATAGAATTTTTCAGAACTGAAAAAGATATGAAGGCTGGAAATGTTGTCCCAATTGCCTTTCCTATGATTGCTGGTTCTGGCACTCTAACAACAATTATGTCATTAAAAGCTGCTTATAATGACATAAGTATTCTGATAGCCATCTTGTTAAATCTAATTTTTGTATTTGTAATTTTGAAATCAATTGGAATTTTAGAGCGTTTCTTGGGTCCATCTGGAATCTCTGTAATTAGAAAATTCTTTGGGGTGATTTTGCTTGCGATTGCAGTTAAAATATTTAAAGGAAATATTGGCGCTTATTCTTGATTTTTAGATTTATTAGGCACAATGGTGTGTCCAAGTAAAGTGAATGGTATAAAAACAGCCATTCCCATTATAATAAACCACATTGGATGTGGTAAAAGTATCAAATCAAAAATACAAGAAGTCATTAGGAATAAACCACCAATATATGCAGAAATTTTGTTGTTAGACCTATCGATGTAACCAATTAATAATCCGCAAATTATTGAACCGAAAATCCAACCAGCTAAATCAATCAAAAGTGCTTTAGATGGGAGATTTGCAATATAGCTTGCCATTGAGTGATGGTCGTGAATATCCATACCTGCGGGAAGAGGATACATGTTTTGATTTATTTTTTCAACCAAAACAAATACAGCTACCGCAACAGAAATTCCAAACAGTACTGCAATAGTTCTTCTTAGCATGGATTATATTGTGCCTGCAAGATAGAATTTGTTTTTTAAATTTTAAAACCAATTTAATTTCATCTAAACCTCTATTAATAATATAAATATGAATGAAATCGTAATATCTTCAAATAATCAAGGTAAAATCAAAGAATTTAACCTTCTTTTACCTTCGCTGAAACTGCTTTCTTTAAAAGATATCGGCTTTTATGATTTCATCGAAGAACCATTCGAAACATTTAATGAAAACGCCAATGTAAAAACTAAAATTATATATGATTTTTGTGACAAAAATGTTTTTTCAGATGACAGTGGATTGTGTGTAGAAGCACTTAACAATGCTCCCGGTGTTCATAGTGCTTATTGGGGCGGTTTGCCTCGAAGCGACGAAAAAAATAATGAGAAATTGTTAGCATTGCTCAATGGATTCAATAATAGAAATGCTTATTATATATCTGTTATTTGCTTAATTTGGAATGGTAAAACTCACTATTTTGAAGGCAGATGTTATGGTAAAATTGCATGTGAAATGAGTGGTAACGGTGGTTTTGGCTACGATCCTTTGTTTATTCCAGATGGTTTTGATCAAACATTTGCATCCTTGCCTTTGTCTATTAAAAACCAAATCAGTCATAGAGGATTTGCTATTGGCAAAATGATTGAATTTTTAAAACAAGAAGGAGTAGTATTATGAAATTTTCTATCGGTGACAAAGTGTTGTTGATCCCAACAAATGAGGAGGGAATTGTCATTGATTTTATTGGCACGGATATGCTAGAGGTGGAAGTAAACGGCGTACGTTTTCCAATTTATATTGCAGATGTGGATCATCCTTATTTGAAATGGTTCACTGAAAAATCTATTTCTAAAAAACCTCAAAAAATGGTCGAAACTTTAGTTGTGGAACAACCAAAACAAAGGCCAACAAAACTTGCCAAAGGCATTTATATTTCTTTCATTCCCGTTTTCAGAAAAGATGAAATTGAGGATATTGTTGATACCCTAAAAATTCATTTATTAAATGAAATGCCTGTTTTCATTTCCTTTCGCTACGAAGTGAAATTGACGCATAGCACCTATTTTATTCTTGAAGGAAATTTGCATCCTTTTGCAAATATATATTTACATAGCATTGATTTGGCAACAATGAATGATCAACCTCGTTTTCATTGGCAATTTGAAGATGAAAAAAATAAGCATTTCAAAACTGAAGAGGGAATCTTGAAAATCAAGTCAACAAAATTATTTCAACATATTGATCAATTGCTGCGAAATAATGAACCTTCTTTTAGTTATTTATTAATCAGCGATTTTGTTGAAAAGCCTAAAAAGACTGATTCCCAGCCTTCATTTCATGTTGTTCCTTCAAGTCCAAAAGCACAAAATATTAAACTTCATTCATTGAGTGAATTGCCAAGAAATGAACTTGATTTGCATATTGAAGAATTAATAGACAATGTGAAAGGACTTTCTAATGATGTTATGTTGCACATTCAACTTAATGCTTTAGAAAAATATATTCACCTTGCAATTCTTCATCACTTAGACAGAATGTATGTCATACATGGTGTTGGAGCTGGTGTGTTGAAAAAAGCTGTTCATGATTTTTTGACAACAGTTCCTGAAGTGAAATATTTCAAAAATGAGTGGATGGGAAAATATGGCTATGGCGCTACATTAGTAGTTTTCAAGAAATAAGGCTAATCAGTTTTAAAAATTGGTTTTGAATAATAATCGTCTTTCGAAATGTTAATGTGTAAAATATAAATTCCTGAGGCAAGATCTGATAGGTCAATATTTGTTGCTTTGAATTGCTTGTCTAATTTGCTTTTGTTTAAAGTAATTTTTTGCCCATTTAGGTTAATAAATTCAATTTGGCTATATGAAAAATCTTGAAATCCAATGATTTGCAAATTGTTTTTAACTGGATTTGGGGTTACATAAATTTCATTTGTTGGCGTTGTTTCAGAAATGGATGTTGTACCTTCTGAGTACACTCTACTTTCATGATTGCATCTATCGCCAGTTGCAAATCCATTTTGATTTGAAGCCAAAAGGGTAGTGTGGAGCGTAATATTGCCGCTTCCCTTTGGTGGTGCAATCCAATTGATAGTATCTCTAAAATTCAAAAATCCTATTGTTGTTATTGGCTGAAAAGGTTCAACAATTTCAAAAAAACCAACGACATTCATTTGCAATCCTGGTGTTGAAAAGTAGTTTCCAGCACCCAAACCATTTTGTTGTTCTGCAGCAAATTGATAACTAAATTTTGGGAATGTGCCATTGCTTGTATATGCCGAAATTCTTACCTGATAAGGGTTTCCAGGAGTATATTTACCGTCGGTTACAGTCATATTTTTCACTAAATCGAAGAGAGAAATATTCACACTAAGATCTGTATTATTGGCAACATGACAGCCTGAACCACTACAATTACCACTGCTGCCGCCAGCGCCTGTTAGATTTTGTGGGTTTGGTGGAACAGCAACGCCACTGCTAAAAGATACCAATGTGATTATTAAAAGTAATAGTGAAGTAAGTAATAAAAATTTAATTTTCATGAATATAATTTAAATTAAAATTCTAATGTATTTTTTTATTGAATTAACAGCAAAACTAATTTTGAAAATTTTCGTAACTCATTTTTTTTAATCAAATGTATAAACAATGAAGTTTATAAATAAATAGAATAACTAAATGTAGAATAAGATAAAATATCCAATTGAAAAATAGAATTTATTTAAAGAGTAAGTATTAATTTAAAAATATTAATAATAATTTATATAAAATAAGATATTTATTAATTATAAAATATACT
>CAZNVQ010000009.1:21789-33432 GCA_964576425.1 uncultured Flavipsychrobacter sp.
AATTGTATGAATATGATTATCAGATTTTATATCATTGCCTTCAAATATATATTTGAAGTCAAAGTCTAAGTGGTTGGTCAAGAAGAGAATGTGCACTATAAAATTAGCTTTATTTTTTGACATACAGTTTGTGCCATAAATGAGTGTATAATTTATTTAACTTATTCAAAAAAAATCAGGATTTGTAAAACAATTTTTAGTATCATGAATTAAATCTGTTTAAAAGCTACACTTACAACACATAAGGATTAAAATAAGTTAAAAATATCTTTGGATTATTAACCATCTTTAATAACTTTACACTCACCAATCCATCAATTGAAGTTTGTTAATCTATTCTTTACTAAAAATTAAAACGATTTTATCTAATGGAAAGCTTATTTGACGCTTCTGATTTATTTGCAGTTTTTGTTGGTGGTTGCATTTTCTTGCTTGGATTTATTTTAGGTCGTCTAAACGGAAAAGCAAGTTCTTCCAGAAAAATGCGCTCTTGGGATAGTATTAAAAAATAAAAAATTATATAATTATTTCTATACAAACGGGACAATGATCTGAATGTTTAATTTCAGATAATATCTCAGCATTTTTATATTTCGAAACTAAATTATTGGTTGTTGAAATATAATCAATTCTCCATCCTTTGTTTTCCAACCTCACTGATGGAAAGCGTTGACTCCACCAAGAAAAACTACTCGTTTTTTCTGGATTCATTTCGCGAAAACTGTCTGTAAAACCACTCTTCAGAAATTCAGTCATCCAGGCTCTTTCTTCAGGCAAAAATCCGCTTGACTTTTTATTTCCGGCAGGATTATGAATATCAATAGAATGATGCGCAATATTATAATCTCCGCAAATAATAATTTCCTGTCTTTCTAATTTAAGATTGACAATAAAAGTTTGAAATTCATCCAGCCATTGGTATTTATATTGTTGTCTTGCATCGCCCGAAGTTCCGCTTGGGAAATAAGCATTTACGACGGTCAACGAACCAAAATCACATCGGATGACTCTGCCTTCAAAATCGCTTTGTTCCATGTTGCTGCCATAAAACACTGCATCGGCTTGAGTTTTGCTTAAAATAGCTACCCCGCTATAGCCTTTTTTTTGTGCTGAAAACCAATAATGATGATAACCTAAATCTGAAAAAATGCTGACATCAATATCTGCTTGATTGGCTTTAATTTCTTGCAAACAAACTACGTCCGCATTTTCCTGCTTCAACCAATCCACCAATCCTTTTTTCATGGCGCTACGCAGCCCATTGACGTTGTAAGAAATTATTTTCATTATTTGGAAATAAGTTATTAGTTCATCGAAACTTGTTGGGTCGATATTATTTTTTGTTCTAAATCTCTAGCCCAATTCTTTAAAACAGTTTTCTCCTCTTCAGTCAAAATTGCTTCTTTATGAATCAAAGTATAACTGCTTAATGGCATTTCATTTTCTTCAATCATTTCAACTACTTCATGCAATTTATGTGCTTGCTTTTTCAAACTATAGGTTGCAAATGTGCTGAAATTCAATTCCTCTTTTCCTTCTTCAATATGATGATTCAACCACCAAGCAACAGGCTGAATTTTACAGTACCAAGGATAATTGGTTTTGTTGCTATGGCAATCTGCACAAGCTCGTTGTATCATTTTTTGAATATCGTTAGGAACATCATAAGCAGTTATTATTGACTTTGAATTATCGTCTGAAATGTTGGGCATTGGACGAATGAGTTGAATCAATACCACTATACTGAATAAGGATAATAAAATTTTACTTTTCATAATTACTTTTCAATTTAGGCACTATCTGTTTTGGATAAATTCAGTTAGCGTTTCAACATTGCTACTAAATTTGAAAATATCATTTAACTGAAAGTAGTTTTTTCTGTCAATACAATAGTCGTAAGCATATTGTGCCAATTGAAGCTTATTGTCTTCGAAACTAAAAAGCTGACATAAATCCTTGATTTGATTGGTTGATAAGCAATTGGCATTAATAATTTGCTTAGCCACTTTTAATCGAGTGTCATCAAAGTTTTGTTTGCTGATACTAGTTTTAGCTGCTTCAAAGTCCCGAGGAGACATTGGTGCCGCTCTGAAACAATTATTGCTATTTATGTTTGTTGAGCTATTAAAATTATTGTTGGTGTTGCCAAAATTTCCTTGATTGTTATAATTATTATTTGGTGGAAGATTATTATTTCTATTAAAATTTTGATCATTTACTTGAAGGTTAACTCCGTTTCCAGATACATTCATTTGAACACTAGTGCCATTCCCATTGTACTGTCCATTGAATAGACCATTGCTATGCGGGTTTTGTTGAACACCACCACCAAAGCGAGTTACAAACATATTAGATGGAGGAATGAAATCAGGTTGAACAGGAATCATTGAAAAATAATTCAAACTTAATTTCTTATTTCTGTTTCTTTTAATTTTATAAGTTACATCTTTAAATACACCATCAACGTCAGTAATTTGTAAGAATTTTTTAGTGATAGATGGAATAGATTTATTTTCAAAAATAATTTTTGCACTGTAATATGGTTGGTTCAATTCCTCAACACGTAAATTGGTTTGGGGTTCATCATTCATTCTTTCACCATTGAGAATTAAAAAGAATCGATCACCATCTTCTGAAAAAATGGTAAGATGACCATAAGGTTGAAATTGTGCAAGGCTGATAAAGCTTAAAAATAAAAAGACAATACAAAGTTGAATTGATTTCATAAACAATATTTTTTTTATTGGCTTAACAATTATGATGCCGAAATTAATTAAAATTTACTGATTAATAATTTTAAAATTTAAACCATCACCAACTATTGCCTTTCTATCATTAGGGATAGGACAATTTTCTAAATTTTCAATATCCACAACTTGAATTAATTCTTGGTTAGAAAATTTAGGAAATGTGCGTAAAACCCAGCTGGGTGGCAACTTGGAGAGGTTGGGTGCAAAATGAACGAGGTCGTCAGGAAATCCAACTTTTGGTGTAATGTACATTGGAATATGTTGCTGTTGTGCTAAATCAATTGCTGCGTTTGTATGTTGATAAATTGCCATCCTTGTTGCATAGTTTTTTTCGGTAAATGTGTTAATGATTGTTGAAATAATATTTCCGGTCAATCCCAAAAATAAAATAACAAGTAGGGTTTGAAATATTTTTTTAGTTTTTAGATTTCGGAGCCCATCTTGTATCAATTGAATGATTAAAATGGAAATTGCTGGAACGGTAAACGAATTAAACTTTGGTTCTGACATTGGAATTTTTCCACTAAAAAAAAGAACCAACACAACCAAAATCAATACAACCGCATATTGTAACAACCAATTTTTATTTTGTTGTTTGATAATCTTGAAAAAAAGTGAATAGAAAAAAGCAGTTATACCAAAAATTCCAAAAATGATTTCGAATAGTAAGCCAGATCCTACTTTGGCAAAAAGCCCCCAAATTTTTTCAACAATGGACAACATAGAACTATTGCCTTGAATCATTTGATACGACCAATATCGATGCATCTCTTCGTCCTTCATCAATTGTGCTACATCAATTTGGTATAAAACCAAAATGCTGAAAGCTGCTAGTATCAAGGGAAATACAAGTTTTAATATTTTAATTGAATTTAATTTTTGATTGTAAGAAAATAAATGAATTCCAACTAAAATGAAAATTGGTGAAGCGGCAATAGGGTAGGTGTAACTGAAATATGGTGCTAATGCAAAACTCAAACAAAGCAATACATAAATGATCGATGAAATAGTTAATGTAGCCATCAAACATTGCATTACTACACATTGACCAATTGCTACTAAGCATAGGAACAATTCCATTTCATAGTGTTTCATCTGCACCAAGTAATCAGTAAAAGTTTGTGCAGAAATGAAAATCAAAACAAATAAGTATCGAGTGCTAGTGGATTTTATGTAGATTTTTTTCATTAGTTGAATCAGCAGTAGCATTGAACCAACTGAAATAAAAAATGAAGGAAATCTTAATGAGAAGTAACTATAGTTCAACGAATGTGTAAACCATTTGATGATTTGCAAAAAGACTCTTGGAAATTGTTGGGTGAAATCAAGTTTACCCCAAAGAGCTTCATGGCTTTTGAATTTTATGTTAGCAATCAAACGCCATTCGTCAATCCAAAAAGGTTTTATTTCAAAACATATCATGAATAAACCCCAAATGAAAATCAATGATAAAAGTCCAATTGTTAAAAAGTGTATCTTCTTTGCAGCTGTCGTTGGAATAAATATTTTATTTAATAGTTGCTGCACGAGGAACGATTTATTGATTGTAAAAATAAATTGTTGGCTAAATTAAAACTAGGCATTTTCATGTCCAACATTTATTTGGAAAGTCAATTGAATCAGGTGTTGAATTCTATGATAAATATTGCAATATTTGATTGTAAAAGTCGTTTTGGTTACATGAAAATCGGAAATAGGTGAAACTTCCTATGCATTAGCCGTTTAATCTATTATTTTTGTTTGGTCAAAAACTATTTATGAATTCTTTTGATTTGAAAAAGTATTTACCTCATTTGCTTATCCTAGTTGGATTCGCCATTTTATCCATTGTTTTTTGCTTGCCAGCTTTTCAAGGAAAAGTGCTAAGTCAAAATGATGTAATTAGCTGGAAAGGCATGTATCACGAAGCGGAAACTTACCATGATTCCACTGGAGTGAACCCATTATGGACAAATAGCATGTTTGGCGGAATGCCCACCTACACCATTGGTATTCCAGAAAGTAATAATTTATTGTCGCCAGTAATGACGGTTTTGACTAAGATTTTATTAAAACCGGCTTATTTCTTTTTCATTGCTATGTTGAGCTTTTATGTGCTTGCATTGGTGCTGAAAGTTGATAAATGGATTGGCGTTATTGGTTCAATAGCATTTGCTTTCGCCACTTATAATCCTGGTATTATTAATGCAGGTCATGATACCAAGATGTTAGCTATTGCTTACATGCCTGCAGTGCTTGGAGGATTGATGTTGTTGTACAGAGGCAATTTTATTGGTGGTGCTGCATTGATGGGTGTTTCGCTTTCCTTTATGGTTAGTGCTAATCACTTTCAAGTTGACTTTTACATGTTGATTATAGTTTTGTTTTATGTCCTTGGTACGTTCTTCATTAATTTGATGGAACGCAAGCCTATGGCTAATTTCTTCAAAGCATCAGTGATAGGATTAGTTGTTGCTGTTATTAGTGTTGGTCCTTCAATGGCTTCAATTTTAGCCACAAAGGAATACACCAAAATGACTATGCGTGGTGGTGAAAGTGAATTGACCATTAATAAAGATCCAAAGGATGTTGACAAAAAAAGTGGTGGTTTAAATCGTGATTATGCTTTCAGTTGGAGCAATGGCATTGGTGAAACTTTCTGTTTGTTAGTTCCTTATTTATATGGTGGAAGTTCAGCAGAACCGATTTCAAAAGCACCTGAGTCGGAAGCATTGGTGGGCGGACAAGCGGATAGATTGCCTTTATATTGGGGACCTCAGCCTTTTCTTTCAGGACCAATTTATTTTGGTGCAGTAATTTGTTTCCTATTCGTATTGGGCATGTTGGTTTGGCGCAGTAAACATAAATGGTGGATTGCTGCTGCATGTGTTCTAGGAATTATGATGTCATGGGGCGACCATTTCAAAGCTTTAAATTATTTCTTATTCGATAATTTGCCTTTATACAATAAGTTCAGAACGCCAACAATGACTATGGTGATTCCTCAATTACTCTTTCCTTTGATTGGTATTTGCGCTTTATCTGAAATTGTATCAGGGAAAATTTCAAAAGAGGAATTGCTTAAAAAGTTGAAATTAGCAGCAGGAATTACGGCAGGTTTAGCTTTAGTTGTTGGCGTTGCTGGCAGTATGTTTTTCAATTGGACACATCCTGTGAATGACGCAAGACTTCCTGAACAATTGTTGCCTGCTTTAAGAGCCGACAGACAAGCTATGGCACAATCGAGTGGTATCACGAGTGCGGTTTATATCCTCATTGCTGCTGCATTAATTTGGGCTTTTATTAAAGACAAAATCAATAAAACAATTTTGATTGCAGGTTTAGGTTTATTAGTTTCTATTGATTTACTTTCCATTGCACACAACTATTTAAATGAGGATAATTATATTGACGAATCTGATTATCAAGCTTTATTTGTTCCTCGACTTGTGGACCAAGAAATTATGAAAGATAAAGATCCTTATTATCGTGTGCTAGATTTGTCGAAAGACACTTATAACGATGCAGTTCAAGCCTATTTCCACAAATTAGTTGGTGGCTATTCGCCAGCAAAAATGGAAATCTATCAAGACTTGATTGATGTTCAAATGGGTGGTGTTCAATCAAAAGGCAAATTCAATAGCCAAGTGATGAACATGCTCAATACTAAATATATCATTTTCAAAGGACCACAAGAACAAGTGGTTTATCAGCCAAATCCTGGTGTGAATGGAAATGCATGGTTTGTTGATAATGTTAAAAAAGTGACCACTGCTGATGATGAAATGTTGGCGATGAATGCTGCTGCACTTGGTGATACTACAACAATGCCTAATGCTTGGAATAGTAAAACCACAGCCATCATCAGAGCTAATGAAGTAAAAGCAATCGATGGATATCAATTTGGAAAAGATAGTGCCGCACAAATCAAATTGACTAAATATGGATTGAACGACTTGAGTTTTGAAAGCAATAATAGTCAAGCTGGTTTAGCTGTTTTTTCAGATATTTGGTATCCATATGGATGGGAAGCTACAGTTGATGGTCAAGCCACACCAATCATCAGAACAAACTATGTTTTGCGTGCTATTAAAGTTCCTGCAGGACAGCACAAAATTGAATTTCATTTCAAACCAGCCACCTATTTGATGGGAGACAAAATTGCTTTGTATTCAAGTTTAATTTTGATTTTGTTGGTTGTTGTGAGTATTTGGTTTGTCATTAAAAAAGGAAAAGAGTCCAACGAAACTACAGCTGAATCAGTAGTTTATAATCATATAAATTGAAATCGAGTTCGCCACATAAGGAAATATTTAAAAATGCGATAACCGTGTTTTTAATGAAATTGTTTCCTGCTGTGGCGAATTTATTTGTGCTCATTTTATTTTCAAGATGCTTATCCCCAATAAGCTATGGGCAATATCAAAATTTTTGGATTCGATTATTATTGATTGGAACCATTGCAGGAATTGGTATTCCCACACTTGTGCTGACTTATCGTCCAGAACAATGGCTAAATTATTATCATCAAATTTCAACTCGATTTAAACTCACTTGGCTAGGCGGATTAATCATTTTGTCTGCTTTGTTTGCTTACTTGGAATGGAATGAAATTAGAATTCCAATATACATCAGTTTTGGAATTTTAGTGATTTACATTTTGTATAATATCATTGAGTCTTTACTCATCAGTTTTCAAAAAAGCCATCAAGTCGCAGTTATTAATTTTATTTTTTCAGTAGTATTTATTCTCATTCATCTTTGCGTTTGGTCACAACAAATCGAATTACATCAATTGTGGTTTTTCCTAGCTGTTGTCATGTTTTTGCGTCTTATACTTTTATTTTTTTTATTGAAATCGAATATCAAAAATTTAACCCTTCATGATGACACCTTGTATTCATTTGAAGCCGCTCGAAAGCTTTGGTTGTATCTTGGTTGGAATGATATTATTCAAATTGTTTTTCGCTGGATTGACAAATTTCTGATTTCCATTTTGCTAACAGCAAAGCTCTCTGGGATTTATTTTAATGGCACTCAAGATGTACCTTTTTTACCTTTGCTTTTTGGTGCGATAAGTAGTAGTGTGTTGGTACAATTATCTTCCAAACATTCATCAAATAATCAATTGGGTTTGATGATGAGCACATCTAGGTTAACGGGTAGCGTTATTTTTCCTATTTTCTTTTTCTTATTGTTCTTTTCAGATGAAATTTTTCTACAAGTTTTTGGTGAACAATTCGAAGCATCTATTCCACTTTTTTTAATCACCATTTTGGTGCTTCCATTGCGTGCTTACAACTACACATCAGTATTGCAACACCTACATCAAGGTCATGTTTTATTGAAAGGTGCAATTGCAGATTTGATTATTGCTTTAATATTGATGTATCCACTTTATCAAATTTGGGGAATGAAAGGAATGGTGCTGAGCTTTGTTTTTAGCACTTACCTTCAAGTTGGATATTACCTCTATTTTATTTGTAAATATTCCTCAAAATCAATTGGACAAATATTGCCAATGCGAACTTGGATAAATCAAATGATAGTTAGTTATTGTTTGTTTTTGTTCATCTATGGTTTACAACAAAAGTTCCTTTTAACTTCTGTTCAAGCTTTGATTTTAGGTTTTTTAAGTTTAATAATAGTTGTGGTATCCGACTTTTTATTACAATGGAAAAAGCAAAAATACTTATCGAGTTAAAAAATAATCAGTTACCGTATTTAAGAAATATTGAACTGCTTCGTCATCATTTCTCCAACCAAAAAACGGTACAATTTCTCTTTCCCACCAAGCCTTCCATTCAGTTTCAGATGCCGTTTGATTCGCTTTGTTTAAAATTTCTTCATACAAATTTTTATTGTCGTTGAAGACCTCACTAATAAACAAATACCTATCATTTAATCCAATATTAGCTCTGATATCCGAAAAGGTTTTTAAAGGATTTTCACTTGATGTTGAATTCACAATAGGTTGAGCAGCTGATTCAACGCTATTGTTGATAAAATTGGGAATAGGTAGTTGAGGAATTGACTGCGAATTTTCTATAGAAACATTGGTCACAAATGAGCTTTTTAATTTCGCTTCACAATCCAACAAATCAGAATAAAGCACTTTAGTGTAATCAATCATCAATGCGACATCAATTGCATGAGGTTCTGATTTTTTAGCCAATTCTTGAATTTTTAATATCAAGGATTCGATGCGTTGCATAAGACTTCAGTTGTTTGAATGTGTAGTTAAAAATAATTAAAACTAATGGAGATGAATCAAGCTTTTTTGCTGGTTAACATTCTCTTTGTTTGCAGCATTACAGAAAGAAGGATAATGCTCATGCCAATGAAAAAACCTAGATGCAATTCTTTGTTTTCTTTAAATAAAAGAAAAGCAAGTGCAATGCCATATAACGGTTCAAGATTCACACTTAGTGTAGCCGTAAAAGAACTTATTTTTTTCAATGCATTCAATGCTAATGATTGCGCCCAAACCGTGCAACAAAGGCTCAAAATCACAAGCCATAGCCAGTCCATAGATGATGGCAATAATTTAGATCTAGGAACAAAATAAAGGTGCAAGGGTAATAACAAACAAAGCAAGAGCCAACCCGTTCCCATTTCATAAAAAACCAAAACTCTTGAAGGATATTTGGGCGCAATATTTTTATTGAGCACAGTAAATGCAGCACTTAAAATTGCAGCAATCACTCCAGATAAGATGCCTATATTTCTATGGGGAAGTGGGTCTACAAAAGCAATTGAGGAATGTAAATGTTTGATTTCCGGAATGACGTACATAATAAAAACCCCAAGCAATGCCAACGCGCCAATGCCAAGCTCTTTTGGGTCAATTTTGTTCTTGTTTTTCATCGCATCAAACAAGGTGGTGAAAATGCTTGCTGTGGACAAACAAATGAGTGCAATGGAAGCATTAGCCAATTTGATAGCGCCATAAAAAGCCACCCAATGCAAAGCAATCAAAACTCCAATCCAAGTCATGGATTTCAAATCTTTCTTTTCAACAGAAACCCATTGTTGACGATAAGTCAGTATCACGAACATGAAAACGCCTGTCAACAACATGCGATACCAAACTAAAACCGATGCATCCAATGCAATTGCTCTACCCAAAACACCAGTGAAACCCCAAAGCAAAACCGCTAGGTGCATTTGTAACAAAGCTTTTTTCATGAATATTTAATTACTAATTCTACTTGATGCATGTTGTTTAACCTAAATGTTAAACGTGCTTTTATGGCAAACTTAACCGAAACAAGGCATAAGTTGGAAAAAACTGACCGATGTTTAAAAAAATAATCATTTGCATTTAATCATTTAATTACTTTTGTTCATCATAAATTTAGTTTTGTTATTGACATTAATTTCCGTCAATCTATAAATGAATAATAAATACACCGACCTCGTTAAACAAACTTTCGATTTTCCTCAGGAAAGTTTTCAAGTATCAGAAAATTATTTGCGTTTCAACGGTCTCGATCTGAAACGACTTATTGATAAATACGGAACACCGTTTAAACTTACTTTTTTGCCTAAGATTGGTATGCAAATCAACAAAGCGAAAAAGATGTTTAATGATGCCATCAAAAAGCATCGTTACGATGGTAATTACTATTATTGCTATTGCACCAAAAGTTCTCACTTTTCTTTCATTGTAGAGGAAACACTGAAACACAATGTGCATCTTGAAACTTCGTTTGCCTATGATATAGAAATCATCAAGCAATTGTACAAACGTCGTAAAATCACAAAAGATACTTTCATTATATGTAATGGTTTTAAAACCAAAGCTTATACAAGAAATATTGCTCAATTGATTAATACAGGGTTTCGTAATGTCATTCCTGTCTTGGATAATATCAATGAGTTTGAGGATTACAAAAGATCCATTCGTGCTAAAGACCCTGTGAAAATTGGACTTAGAATTGCCTCTGAAGAAGAACCTGCTTTCGACTTTTATACTTCAAGATTAGGTATTCGCAGCCGCGATGTGCTTGAATTTTATGTTGATAAAATCAAAGGAAATGAACGCTTTCAATTGAAAATGCTTCATTTTTTCATGAATAAAGGAATTAAAGACGACATCTATTATTGGAGTGAATTGAACAAAGTGGTTAACCTTTATTGCCAATTGAAAAAAATTTGTCCTGAATTAGACGGACTCAACATTGGCGGAGGTTTTCCAATCAAACATTCTTTGGCGTTCGACTATGATTATAATTATATGGCGAATGAAATTATCAGTAATATCAAAAACGTATGTAAGAAAAACAAGGTTGATGTTCCTGATATTTATACCGAATTTGGCTCGTTTACCGTTGGCGAAAGTGGGGCAGTGATTTATAGCATTTTGGATGAAAAAATGCAAAATGATAGAGAAATTTGGTATATGATTGATAGTTCTTTCATTACCACATTGCCGGATACTTGGGGAATTGGTGAAAAATTCTTGTTGTTGCCTATTAACAAATGGGATAAGGAATACCAAGAAGTTCATTTAGGTGGATTGACTTGTGATAGTCATGATTTCTATACCTCTGAAGAACATATCAACGCAGTGTTTTTACCCAAAAGAGAAAAAGAAAGAGGCGCCGAACCTTTATATATTGGATTTTTTCACACAGGAGCTTACCAAGATCAATTGGCAGGATATGGTGGCATCAAACATTGCATGATCCCATCTCCAAAGCATGTTGTGGTGGAATATAATAAAGAAGGTGTTTTGGAAGATTGGTTGTATGCCAAAGAACAAACACCACAAAGCATGTTGAAGTTACTTGGGTATATTAAATAGTTATATTTATAAATATAAAAAATGACAACTCAAATTCGGGTTATCATTTTTTATTCGATTATTTTCCGACCAGAACGAGCAAGGTGCCGGCATTTTTTATTTGAG
>CAZNVQ010000010.1:0-33211 GCA_964576425.1 uncultured Flavipsychrobacter sp.
AAAATGCAGCTTAGAGAGCGATGAAATTTTCTCCACTTTTTATTTGGAATTCCACCACTGAATTACAACAAACATTAGACAACAAACAATATTTCCTTGCTTTACAAAAAGCGGTTTTATTCATTGCCAGCTACACATCAAAACAATAGGTTGCCACTACATTGTTTCCATTTTGAATAACAATTTGTCATTGCTTTCAATAAATTGTATGAGTTCATCATTGAGTTCAATTTTGTTTTGCGAGGAACGAAATTGAATGACAGACTCATCGTCAACAACTTGAATTGAAAATTCTGTATTGCCTTTATGTCTGTTGAAATTGTCTTTGAAAAAAGCAACTGTTTGTTCGGTTATAAATTCAAGTGGTAAACGGAAAAATAATTTTTTAGTAAATAATTTTCTTGCATGCTCTAATAAGTGGATTTGTTGAATTTGAAATTCCATTACACCTGGTCGGTATTTATGTTCCGCATAGACTCCTTGAATAATTATTTTTTGTCCATCCTGCATGAAATTAGCAAATTTCACATAGTTATCCTGCCATAAAAAAACTTCCAAATTTCCATAATAATCATTGAGCATAAATTTGCCAAACTTATTGCCAGTCTTGGTGTTGCGATGCTCCACATCAGTAATATATCCCGCGACACGAACTGTTTTTCCTTTGTTGTTGTCAATTTCATTTAAGGGCATAAAACCATAGTGTTTCATCTCAAATTTGAAACCATCCAAAGGATGTGCACTCAAATAAATACCAATTACTTCTTTTTCTTTGGCAAGCAAATGAGGCAATGTCCAAGGCTCACAATCAGGCAAAACGGGTGGTTTGATATCGGGCATTGCAATTTCACCAAACAAACTGTTGACTGATGATGAAGCTGCTGCTTGAAGTTGATTACCAAAGGCTATGATACGTTCAAATCCTGTTTTAGTATCTCCTGCAGATATATGAAAATATTGTGCTCGATGTAATTCTTTGAAACAATCTAAAGCACCTGCATAAACCAAATTTTCAAGGGTTCTTTTGTTGACTGTTCTTTGATTAACTCTTTGAATAAAATCAAAAACAGAAGCATAATTTCCTTTAGATTCTCTTTCTGCAATAATATCATTTACAGCAGCCTCTCCTACTCCTTTGATGGCATTCAAACCAAAACGAATAATGCCTTCTTTATTTACAGCAAAGCCTTTGAGTGATTCATTCACATCAGGACCTAATACGCTCAAACCCATACGCTGACACTCTTCCATGTAAAACTTTATCTTATCGATATTGTTTTGGTTGTTGAGCACCGCAGCCATAAACTCTGATGGATAATGAGCTTTTAGGTATGCAGTTTGATAAGCTACAAAGGCATAACAAGTGGAATGCGATTTATTGAATGCGTATTGTGCAAAGGCTTCCCAATCGGTCCAAATTTTATTCAATTTATCTTCTGGATGTCCTTTGGCTTTAGCACCTTCCACAAACTGACTTTTCATTTTATCCAAGACAGACTTCTGCTTTTTACCCATTGCTTTTCGCAACACATCGGCATCACCTTTGCTGAAACTACCAATCTTTTGCGACAACAACATCACCTGTTCTTGATAAACAGTAATACCATAGGTGTCAGCCAAATATTCTTCCATTTCAGGCAAGTCATAAGTGATGGCTTCCTCACCTAATTTACGTTTAACGAAATTCGGAATATATTCAAGTGGACCAGGTCGATACAAAGCGTTCATGGCAATGAGGTCGGCAAACTTATCTGGTTTTAAATCACGCAAGTATTTTTGCATGCCGGGACTCTCAAACTGAAATGTGGCGTTGGTTTCCCCTTTTTGATAGAGTTCATACGTCTTTTCATCTTCCAATGAAATATTGTCAATATCGATATCAATTCCGTAATTTCTTTTGATTAAAGCCAAGGCATCTTTAATGATTGTTAAGGTTTTAAGCCCTAAAAAGTCCATCTTAATAACACCTGCATTTTCAATCACATTGCCTTCAAATTGAGTGATAAGCAATTCCACATCTTTGTTTGCCGAAACAGGTAAAAGTTCTGACAAATCTTTGGGAGCAATGATGATACCCGCAGCATGAATACCTGTGTTTCGAACAGAACCTTCCAATTTCTCAGCTTCATGCAACACACGAGATTGTAATGATGCTACATCATCGTAAACAGCGCGAATTTGCGTCACAAGTGATAAATCATTACTATCTAGACCCTCTTCCTCTAAAGATTTTTCTCCTTTCAATGGTGCGTGCAACACTCTTTTCAAAGAAATACCAGGTTTCTCTGGAACCAATTTAGCCAAAGCATTAGCATCTTGTAATGGTAAATCAAGTACGCGCGACACATCTTTGATGGACATCTTAGCAGCCATTGTACCATATGTTACAATATGAGCCACTTGATTTTTTCCATATTTGCTCACCACATAATCAATCACTTTCTGTCTTCCTGCATCATCAAAATCCGTATCAATATCGGGCATGCTCTTTCTATCAGGATTTAAAAAGCGCTCAAAAAGTAAGTTGTATTTTATAGGATCAATATTGGTAATACCTATGCAGTAAGCTACTACCGAACCTGCCGCAGACCCTCTTCCTGGTCCAACAAAAACACCAAGATTTCTACCTTCTTTAATAAAATCAGAAACGATGAGGAAGTAGCCCGCAAAACCCATGGTCTTGATGGTGAAAAGCTCAAACTTAATCCTGTCTTCGATTTCAGGTGTCAAGTCGCGATATCTTTCTTTAGCTCCAGTCCATGTGAGATGCTCCAAATAAGCATCTTGGTTGTCATTAAATTCAGTAGGTACTTTGAAATGAGGCAATAAGATTTCCCTTTCTAATTTCATGGGTTTCACCTTGTCCACAATGCGTTGGGTGTTTTCAATGGCTTGTGGTAAATCAGCGAAAAGCTGTGTCATTTCTTGAGTATTCTTGAAATAGAATTGATCGTTGTAAAACGCAAATCTTGAATTTTTAGAACTCCTTTCTTCGTCATCACTAAAATCCTTTGCACTTGGCGTACTTTGCTTTTCACCTGTGTTGATACACAATAAAATATCGTGCGCATTATAATCTTCAATATCCACATAGTGTGAATCATTAGAGGCTATGATGGGCACATTATACTTCTCCGCAAAACGAACTAAAACCTCATTCACTTTGATTTGTTCAGGAATATCATGGCGCTGAAATTCTACATAAAAATCATCACCAAACAAATCCAACCACCATTTAAATTCAATTTCTCCCGCTTGTTCTCCTTTTTTCAAAATGGTTCTAGGAACTGATGCTCCCAAACAACAAGTTGTTGCTATTAATCCTTCATGATACTGAACAATCAATTCTTTATCAATTCTTGGATACTTGCCATATAATCCTTCAATAAAACCAAGCGAACATAATTTCACCAAATTGCGATAGCCAATTTCATCTTTCGCCAACAACAATTGATGAAATCTTTGATCCTTTTCATCTCTGGAAAATTGACGTTTATGTCTGTTTTCAACTAAATAAAATTCACATCCAATAATTGGTTTCACCACAGGTTCAGTAATCTCTTTCCCTTCTGCATTGGTACCCACCACTTTTTTATTTTTCCATGCTTCTGCCACAAATTCAAAAACTCCATACATATTGCCGTGATCTGTAATGGCAACTGCTGGCATTTCGTCTTTTGCAGCTTTGTCATAAAGTCTTGAAATATTGGATGCCCCATCAAGTAATGAAAACTGAGTATGATTGTGTAAATGCGAAAATTTCATGTGGATCGTCCCGAAGAATTGAACAACAAAATAACACAAAAACCTCCTAGCCGTAAAGAATTGTTATCCACTTCGCATACCCAAAGTATCAAATATAAATTTGGGATTAACCAATTAAAAAAGCCACCTGAATTTGGTCAAGTGGCTTTTAATAATCATTAATATAATTAAATTTCTGCTTTGTTTTCTGGAGTATTGTCCAACTTGTATTTCACTAAAAGAAAACCACCAAGCGCACAGAAAAAGCCAAATATTGCAGCCATAATCATGTTGTTTTTGGTAATCATCATGGAAATAAATCCACCAATTAGCTCAAATAAAACATAGATACCAATTAGTCGTAGTACCCAAGGTTTGGCTTCCAATCCTTTAGCTTTTGCTCTTTTGCTGATATAAAAACAAGCAAATATTAGAAAAATAATATCCATTCTTAGATTGTTTTCATGAATTCTGTTACACTTTCCATCATATGCACGATTTGTGGTTCTTGTAAACCATGATGACAAGCCATCAACATACCACCTCTCATAACTTTGTCCGCTTCAGGATAACCTCCAACTTGAGCTTTATGCGCTGCGTTCTTAAATCCTGGTTGCCTTAAAATATTGCCCGTAAACACAGTTCTTGTCATGATGTTTCTCTTCTCCAAAAAGATTTGCAAATCACGGCGAATGAACGGTGCGGTTTCTCTGATTGTTACTGCAAAAGCTAACCAACCTGTTCTGCTGTTTGGTAATTGTTTTGGTAAAATAAAATGCTCCTCGTATTGCTCAAAGAAAGCACGAATTCGGTTGTAATGTTGAGTTCTTAAATCAATATTTGTTGGCAATTTATCGAGCTGCACCAAGCCAAATGCTGCTCCCATTTCTGATGGTTCAATGTTGTAACCTGGCTCTTCAAATACGAATTTTGCATCGTATGGAATGCCGTCCACTTCTACATTGAAGCGATTTTCAATTTTTTCAGATTCAACAAATAAAGAAGAACTTCTACCCCAACTTCTCAACAATCTTCCACGGTCAAAATGAGCATCATCATTCACACACAACATGCCACCATTTCCACCACAGTTGATAACATGCGAGCCATAAAAACTTGTGGTACTCATGTCAGTAAATCTTCCTGATGAAAGACCATCAATTTCAGCGCCCAAAGTATCAGCAGAATCTTCCAACACAAACAAATTGTATTTGTCAGCAATTTCACGAAGCACTTTCCAATCAGGTAAATTGCCAATCAAGTTAGGAATAATCATTGCCTTGGTTTTTGGCGTAATCATCGCTTCCACCTTGTTGACATCCACATTATAGGTTCCCTCTTCAACGTCCAAAAATGCAGGCACCCAACCTTTTTTCACAATTGGCGCTACAGTGGTTGAAAAGGTCAAAGCAGGAGTTAAGATTTCAGCCCCAGCTTCATAATTCATAAGGTCGGCAGCAAGGTATAAAGCAGAAGAACCGCTATTGACCATGATACCATGTTTTTTGTTATATAAAGCTGCAACACGTTCTTCCATAGTGCGAACATGTTTGCCCATTTGCGTGGATGTACGAAGCACATTAACAACGGCAGCGATTTCTTCCTCACCATGCACGGTTGAGCCATAAGGAACCTTGATATACTCTGTTTGATTCATAAGTTAATTATTGGAATGCGAATGTAATTGTTTGCAACTGAACTCAACAACATAAATCGTTAAAAAAACAACTAAATGTTGATGATGTTGACGCTAAAAGCCTAAAGCATGAAAAAAGGTTAAATAAACTAGCTTTTGCTACATTTATTTAACCTTTTAAATAAGTTCACATGAATTTAGTTTTTCAAAATATCGATATGTCCTCTGAAAAAATGAGGGTCACCTTTAGCAGATGCTGAGTAAAACATACGATAGTAGCCCGCAGGCATTGTAATATCTTTATAATCAAAATTCTTGAATTGCTCACCCAAGAAAAGATGCATTGATTTCAAATAATAAACATTCTTTTTATTGTCAATCACACAAACCTTGAAGTTCATTGGTTTTGCTGCAAAGAGGCGCATAGCTTGTGTATCTGCACAAGGGTTCGGATACAAAGCTTTTACACTCACATCTGCTTTGTCGTAGCCATCAAGATTCACAGAATCTAGCGGTGAAAAAAGTGTGTACACCCAATCTGGCCAGTTTTCTTGGGTATATTCGTCAGACACATCGCCCAAACTGCCTAAAAAGTTGGCATTTACATCATATTTTCTGATGCTAGTAAAATCCATATTGGCTGCTGCAGGACCTTCGTTGGTATTGCTTTTTTCGCAACCAGAAACAGCAAGCGCCAAAAGGCAAATCGCCAAAAATTGCTTCATGTTGAAAATTTACTGCAATATATAATTTATGTGATTGAGAAGCGAATGAATGACTGATTTTTTTCAACATCAGAAAAATCATGATATCTATGGGTCATTCATATGAAACATTCTTCCTTTCAATGACTTTAATCATTTAGCACAGAAGCTTTAAATTCTACTTTTGCGGCAAATTGCCAAAATATGCTTTATTGGAAAAGATTGACTCACGCCGCGATGGACCAAAAAATCACCGCAGCGCTAAGTGATAATATAGATTATAGTAAAAAAATTATACTAGGTGTTCCTGCTTCCAAGCTCGACCCCAATGTGTTTTCAGATCAAGCTAGTTTTTTAAAAGACGCTCCTTTACTCCGCACTTATGTGCAAAATCCTAATCATATTGGCTGTCATACCCTTGGAGATTCCGAACATTTTTTCAAAGGAACACAACAACTTGAGCAAGAAGTGATTGATCTTTTGGCAACCGATGTGCTGAAAGCTCAACCCAATTCCTGCGATGGCTATGTGGCAGCAGGAGGAACAGAAGCCAACATTCAAGCTGCTTGGATGTATCGTAATTTTTTTACCCATGAAATGTCCGCTCATCAACATGAAATTGCACTTCTTGGCTCAACAGATACGCACTACTCAATTGCCAAAGCTGCCAATGTGTTGCATTTGAATTGGTACTCGGCTGAAGTGGATGAAAATGAAAGAACGATAATTCCTGATGCTTTGGACCAAACATTGGAAACCATGAAAGCAGACGGAATAAAATATGTAATTGTGATTGCAAATATGGCTACAACAATGTTCGGCAGTGTGGACAATCCTGACTTATATGTGGCTGCTTTGCAAAAACATCAATTAAACTTCAAACTCCATGTGGACGGTGCTTTTGGCGGTTTCATTTATCCGATTAGTTGCCCTGAAAATAACCTTAATTTTTCCAATCCACATGTTTCTTCTGTAACGCTTGATGCACACAAAATGTTACAAGCGCCTTATGGAACAGGCATTTTCATCACTAGAAAAGGGATGATGCATCATGTGTTTACAGCCGAAGCTGCATATGTCAATGGAATGGACATCACACTAAGTGGAAGTCGTTCGGGTGCCAACGCTATTGCTGTTTGGATGATTTTATTCACCTATGGACCTTTCGGATGGCTCGAAAAAATCAATAAACTACTGTACAGAACGGCTTGGTGTTGCGATGCATTAAAAGCTATGGGTGTTGCCTTTTACCGACATCCAAAAATGAACATCATTACCATCAAAGCTGCGGATATGCCAGAAAAATTAGCTTGGAAGTATGGTTTAGTTCCCGACAAACACAGTGGCACCGCCAATTGGTTCAAGATTGTGGTGATGGACCATGTGGAGCTCGATCATTTGGAACAATTCATTCAAGATTTGGCCAATTGTCAGAAAGATTTATCTTAGTGAAAATTTTAACATTAAACAAAATTCCAACCCCATGAATTTTAAATCAGCTCTATTGGCATCAGCAGTTTTGTTTAGTCTTTTTAGCAACTCCTCTTGCACTAAAAAGAAATTGAAAACCATCACAAATGAATGCGACGTGATTTGCACCAATGAATTCAGATCTATTTACACAACAGTGGTGGACAAAAATGGTCTGACTGTTGAATTGTTCAGTGCAAGCACAGTAAGAAACAGCACTCAAGAAGTAGTTTATAGTTTTCAGTCCGATAGTATGACCATTACAAATGGTATTTATACAGTTATGAATGATGGCTATCAAAAGCAATTGAAAAACCAAGTTGATACTTTTACTTTTACAGGAATCACCAACGACAACAGAATGGTGGAAGGTCAATTTGTTATTTCAGCAGATTGCTGCCACATCAATAAAGTTTCAGGTCAAGACACAATTGTGTTATATTAATCAACTTATATTATTCAATATTAAAGGGGCTGTCTCGTTGGTTTTGAGACAGCCCCTTTTCGTTTTAATCCTAAAATCGTCTTATTTTTTTTAGGCAACTCAATTATCAATTTCAGTTCGATACGTCTTTTTTAGCTCTTTGAGCATCAGTATTGTTATCAACAATTGGTAAGTGGTAGCTTTTTTCTACTGATTAAAAATACAGTTGAATGCAAATAAATACTTATTTGTAATGATTTATTTTATTTAGGAAAACATTTTAAATGAACATAATAATCAAATTGGCAAATATAAGTGTAATCATAACTCAAGATGACCATAATTATATTTTAAAAAAACACCTAGCTTCTACTATTGTCCTCAGTTTTAGATAAAACATACTTATGCCATTTTATCATTCCTTGGGACAAATTCCAGACAAACGAAATGTGGTTTTCAGACAAGAAAACGGAACATTATTTCAAGAAGAACTTGTGGGTACACAAGGTTTCAGCAGTCTTTCATCATTGGAATATCACCTTCATCCACCAAATTGTATAAAACAAAAGGAGAAACCCTATTCGGTGAAACCCAAAATAGCAAAGCAGGAAAGACTTGATGCGATGAGCTTTCAGGGATTTCAAGTGCCACCAACAGAGGATTATCTTGAAAGCAGAAAGACTTTGTTTGTCAACGATTCACTTCATGTAGGTTTAGCCTCACCTAAAAAATCAACTCCTTATTTCTATAAAAATGCAGACGCTGATGAAATGCTGTTTATTCATCAAGGTAGTGGAAAAGTGTTAACTAAGTTTGGTGAACTAAGTTTTAAGTATGGTGATTATATCATCATCCCTAGAGGCACGGTTTATCAAATTTAATTTGACACAACAGAAAATAAACTACTTTATATTGAAGCCTTTCAACCCATATACACGCCGAAAAGATATAGGAATGAATTTGGACAATTATTGGAACACTCCCCCCTTTTTGCGAGCGAGACATAAAACGTCCAACCAACTTACCAACAATAGACCAAAAAGGAGAATTTGATATCCTTATCAAGTAAAAAGGAATCATGTATCCATATACTTATTTGTATCATTCTTTTGAAGTCGTTGGATGGGATGGTTACTTTTATCCATAAACCTTTTCAATTTTCAATTTCGAGCCGATAACTGGCAGAATACATATGCCACCACCCATTCATCAAACTTTTGAGAATGCAGGAATTGTGGTTTGCTCTTTCGTACCCAGACTCTACGATTACCATCCAAATGCTATTCCTGCCCTTATCACTATAGCAATATTGACGCTGATGAATTACTCTATTATGTTGACGGAGATTTCATGAGTAGAAACAATATTCAAAAAGGTCAAATCACACTACATCCTGGAGGCATTCCACATGGTCCACACCCTGGTGCACTTTCTTACCAGGCTTTGTAAAGTGGGAATCAGAGTATAACCCTGAAAATATGGGACTGAAATACATTGACCACATGGGTGGTATTGTTGAATTGGGTGGTATGAATAAATGGGCTGAATTTTATGCTCATGTAATGGGATTTGCAAACCTTGTCACCTTTGACGACAAAGATATTTCAACGCAATACACTGCTTTGATGAGTAAAGTAATGACCAATGGAAATGGTAGAATAAAATTTCCTATCAACGAGCCAGCACATGGTTTAAAGAAATCACAAATCGAAGAGTATTTAGATTTTTATGAAGGACCAGGTTGTCAACATATTGCAGTTGCAACAGATGAGATTGTGTTCACTGTGTCTCAAATGAGAAAGCACGGTGTTGAATTTTTACATGTTCCAAGCACTTACTACGACACTGTTGGAGAGTGTGTTGGTGAAATCGCAGAAGATATGAAAACATTGAAAAATTTGGGTATCATGGTAGACAGAGATGAGGAAGGTTATTTATTGCAAATCTTTACAAAGCCTGTAGAAGACAGACCAACTTTATTTTTTGAAATCATTCAACGCAAAGGAGCAAAATCTTTTGGAAAAGGCAATTTCAAAGCACTTTTAGAAAGCATCGAAGCAGAACAAAAAAGAAGAGGAACGCTTTAAAAATTATTGAACTCAATATAATTCATCACTTCAAAATATTATCATAATGATTACAGAAATCAAAGCTACCGAAAGTGAAAACGAGCTTCTTACAAAATTTGAAGAATGGGTTGCTGCAGGCGAAGCTATTGAACCTAAAGATTGGATGCCCACAAATTATAGAAAGCATCTCATTCGCCAAATGTCACAATATGCCCACTCAGAAGTAATTGGCATGCAGCCAGAAGGAAATTGGGTACTTCGTGCACCATCTTTAAGAGCTAAACAAATCTTGTTAGCCAAAATTCAAGATGAGGGAGGACATGGTTTGTATTTGTATAGTGCTGCAGAAACTTTAGGAATTAGTCATAAGGAAATGATAGAACAATTGCATTCGGGACAAGCCAAATATTCCAACATATTCAATTATCCAACATTAAATTGGGCTAATATTGGAGCCATAGGTTGTTTAGTTGATGGTGCTGCAATTGTTAATCAAGTTTCGCTTCAAAGAACTTCCTATGCTCCCTACAACAGAGCTATGGTAAGAATTTGCAAGGAAGAAAGTTTTCATCAACGTCAAGGATACGAAATCATGGCAACAATGATGAAAGGCACTGATGCTCAAAGAGAAATAGCTCAAGATGCCATGAATAGATGGTAGTGGCCAGCATTGATGATGTTTGGTCCACATGATACCGACTCGCCACATTCGGCTGATGCATTCCGCTGGAAAATAAAACGTCAAACTAATGATGAATTGCGTCAGAAGTTTATAGATAAAACTATACCTCAAGCAGAGCTTATTGTACTTACCATCCCTGATGCTGACTTGAAATGGAATGAAGAAAAAGATGTTATGACTATGGAAAAATAAATTGGGATGAATTTAAAAGAGTAATCAATGGTGATGGTCCTTGTAATCAACAAAGATTAGCCCACCATAAGCAAGCGCACGATGAGGGAGCTTGGGTAAGACTAGCGGCAGAAGCCTACCAACAAAAAATGCAACATCATTCATAATTAATAATCATTTCAAACATGAACCAAGATACACAATTAGAAAGCTGGGAAGTTTTTATGCAAAGCAGACCAGGAGCCAATATCATTCATCAAGGCAGCATTCATGCTTCAGATAAAAAAATGGCCTTACAAAATGCAAGAGATACTTATAGCCGAAGAGGCGAAGGAACAAGCATATGGGTTGTTCTAACCAATGCTGTTGTTGCTTCAATAACAGAGGATTCAGAAATGCTATTCGATCCATCTAACGATAAAATATATCGCTTACCTACATTTTATACCATGCCAGAAGGTGCAAAACATATTTAATAATAACACAACAAGAAGCTTTATTTAAATATTTATTACGTTGGGGCGATAATGCTTTGATTCTGTCCCAACGATTGTCAGAATGGTGTAGTAATGCCCCATTTATTGAAGAGGATTTAGCCCTAACAAATTTTGCATTAGACTTGATTGGAAGAGCTCAAGCATTTTTGCAATATGCGGCAAACATAGAAGGCAAAGGCAATACAGAAGACACTCTTACATTCAGAAGAAACGAAAGACAGTTTTATAATAATTTGTTGTATGAATTACCAAATGGTGATTTTGGAAGAACGATGGTAAAACACTTTTTCATTTCAGCTTTTGAAAAAGAATTGTTTTCTGCACTTCAATAAAGTGAAGACAAAACTATTGCTGCAATAGCTACAAAAACTTTGAAAGAAGTAAAATATCATTACCAACATGCCGCTGATTGGTTAGTTAGACTTGGAAATGGAACTGAAAAAAGCTGGCAACGTGTTCAAACGGCTGTAAATGATTTATGGATATTTACCAACGATCTTTTTGAAATGTACGAAGCCGAACAAGAACTTATGAAAGCGGATATTGCCATTGTTTTGAATTATTTGAAAACCAATTGGACATTAGCCGTTCAGGAAACAATGTATAATGCTCAAATAGTTTTGCCAACAGCGAATTACATGCAAATAGTAAGCAGAAAAGGAATTCACACGGAACACTTAGGACATTTATTATGTGAAATGTAATATCTTCAAAGAGCTTATCCGGATGCAACTTGGTAATAAATCCATCAAAAGCAAAGAGGAAGTCATTCATCTTTTATCCTCAATAGTTGACCCTGAAATTCCTGTGGTGACAATTGAAGAAATGGGCATGTTAAGAGATGTAGTTTTGCATGATGATGTTTGTGAAGTGATTGTAACTCCTACCTATTCAGGTTATCCTGTAATGGGAATCATAGCTGCTGACATTAAGGCTTTGTTGGATGAACATGATATCAAACCCAATAAAGTTACCTTAGATTATGAATCTGCTTGGACAACAGATTGGATGACTGAAATCGCGAAAACAAAAATGAATGCTTATGGAATTGCTCCTCCCGTTTCCTCTTCATGTGGCAATATAATGCAAGCCGAAACAAAAGTTATATGTCCTCATTGTGGTTCTAATAATACAACAGTAATAAGTCGATTTGGAGCAACCGCTAGTAAGGCGCTACATAAATGTTTTGATTGTCTAGAACCTTTTGAATATTTTAAAATGTCATTGACTAAACCCTATTACTAACAAAAATGGCTGTCCAATCGAGACAGCCATTGTATTTCAACTAAAAAAAAATTATTTCATTTCAATACTAAATGGCATTACCATTTGAACCCTACCATTTTTCTTCATCAACGACATCAAATCTTTCAACCACTTATCCTGACCCATATTCACTTCTTCTGCAATTGCTGATTTCACCACATCCTTAGCTACTGAATTTTTTTCAAGTTTTCGCATAAAAACCTCTAGTTTATCAGTAGTTTGTGGATAAGTTACTACTTTGTATTTACTGATTTTTGCTTTGTTTGCAGCACTAGCAATAGCTCGATCTAAATCACCAAAAGCGTCAATTAATCCGTTATTCAAAGCATCTTTGCCACTCCATACTCTTCCTTGTGCAATGCTATCAACTAATATTGGATTAAGTTTACGACCTGTCGCCACCCTATTTTTAAACATGCTATAAATGGTATCCACAGTCATTTGCATTTTGTTTCTTTCTTCTGCATTCATGCTGCGTGTAAGATTTGGGTAATCAGCATAAGGAGCGTTTTTAACACCATCAAAAGTTACCCCTAATTTGTTATGCAACATTTTTTCGGCATTGAACATCATGGTGAATACACCAATGCTACCTGTAATGGTGTTTTGCAAAGCAAAAATACTGTCGGCACAACTAGAAATATAATATCCGCCAGAAGCAGCAACATCGCCCATAGAAACTATTAGTGGTTTCTTTTTCTTGAGCAATTGAAGCTCCCGTAAGATGACTTCAGAAGCTAAAGCACTTCCACCAGGAGAATTTACTCTCAAAACAACTGCTTTTATATTTTCATTATTTCTGAGCTTCACAATTTCATCCACCATATCTTTTGAAGCAATTTCAATATCATTATTTTTTTCGCCATCTGATATTTCTCCTTCAGCCATTAATACTGCAATTCTGTCTTTCTCTTTGTTTGTAGTAGTCTTTAAATTTGAAGCATAGTCTTCTAAAGAAACATAATTTAATTTTTCAGTTTCCTTTTTATCCGTCTTTTTACGCATCAAATTTTCAACTTCATCTAAATAACGTAGACCATCTACAAGCTTGTTTTGCACGGCAGTTTCTGGAAATTGAATGCCTCCATTCATAGCAATTTGATGAACTTGTTCAGGTGTTTGATGACTATGCTGTGCAACAGCAGCAATCATTTCTTGCCATATATTATTTTGCAATACGGTTACTTGCTGGCGGTTAGGCTCACTCATTTTATCTGCTCTGAAAGGTTCAGTTGCGCTTTTGAATTTTCCGGCATAAAAAATTACTGGTTCAACTTCCAACTTTTCTAAAGTGCCTTTGAAGAAAGGGATTTGAGTGGACAAGCCACTGAATTCAGCAAAGCCAGCTGGATTCAAAAAAATACTGTCCGCTACACTAGTGATGTAAAATGATTTTTGAGGCATCACTTCGCCATAAGCATAAATAAATTTACCTGACTTTTTGAAATCCATCAAGGCAGTACGTATCTGGTTCATTGTCGCCCAACCGTTGGGTTCCATACCCACTTTTATGAAAATACCTTTAATGTTTTTATCCTCTTTTGCTTGTTTTAAAGTTTGGGTAATTTCATAGAGGCCTGGTACATATCCACTACTTTCACTAAAAATGGCAAATGAATTTTTTTCACTGGATTCATGAATTTGCTTGTCGGTTTCGATAACCAAAACTGAATTTGCATCAACCTTTGTTTCATTCTCTTCTTTAGTGCTCGAAGCAAACGAAGCAATAATGCCAACGATCAAAAACACGACTAAAACACTTCCTAAAACAAGTGCAAGAAGTGAAGCAAAAAACATTTTAAAAAACTGTTTCATAAATCTGAATTTATGTTAATATATTTTGATTTGAAATACAAAGATAAAGTGTCCAAAAAATGTTTGATGATTTGGGTAGTGTGGTTTAATGGGGGATTTCGTAAATATTCTGTTTTTTTGCAATTAAAATGGAGCTTGTGCATACTGCTTTTTTGTTGTTGGGAAGTAATGTTGGTAATAAATTGAATTGGTTGAAACAAGCAATTACATCAATTGAAAAAGAAGTAGGTTTTATTGAAAAAATATCTTCCGTTTATGAAACTGAAGCATGGGGAAACACTAATCAAGATTCTTACTATAATATCCTCGTTGTAGTCAAAACAGATTTACCTCCGCTATCTTTGTTGGAAGCTACCCAAAAAATTGAACAAGCTTGTGAGCGTAATAGAATAGTTCATTGGGGACCGCGAACTATGGACATTGACATTTTGTTTTACGATGACCTTGTGTTTCAAAACGAACATTTATCGATACCACATCAATTGATTCAAGAACGAAGATTTGTTTTGGTGCCTCTATTTGAAATTGCACCATCATGGGTTCACCCAAAACTTAAAATTGATATTGCAACATTAATTTCAATAACAAAAGACAATTCGAATGTTATGAACTTAGGTGACATTAATCTACTGCAATAGTTGTAACTTCTTTTAATTTGAAATCGTTGGGTTAGACCTCAAAAAACACTATATATAGGGATAAACCAATCAAAGAGAGTATGATATTTTACTTCGAGGAATTGTGCATGACTTGATTACGCCACTTTCAAGCGTGATAATCAATATGGTGTTTTTTGAAAAGAAAAATAAAAAACTACTCAATAATACTTGTTTTTTCAAAGAAACTTTATTCACCTTAAATGAAATGGTTAGCACCTGTCAAGACCTTCTTGAGTTTGTAACTACCAAAAAATTGACGCTTCAATTCGCTTAAATTTTCTTGTTGAAGTTGTTCAATAATAAATAAATGATTTAGAAGGAAAACTTTTGAAGAAGAATCAAAATGTTTTTTTACACAATCAAAATGATGAAAAAATTGTTTTTTCATTTGACAAAAATAAAATCAAAAGAGTCCTTGTAAATCTGCTTACTAATGCCATAAAATTCAGCAATTTCAATGCTAAGATTCAGTTTTTTGTAGAAAAAAAGGATGAGTATGTTGTTGTTAAAATTAAAGATGAAGGAATTGGTATGAGTAAAGAAGTTATTGAGAATAATTATGGTAAACCAATCATGCCTGGACAAAAAGGAACAGACGGAGAACAGTCTTTTGGTTTAGGATTATTTATCTCTAAACAAATAGTTGAAGCTCATAATGGCAAACTAATTATTGAAACTGAAATTGGAAAAGGTACAATAATAAGTGTCTATTTGCCCATAAAATAATTGCTTGTTTTAATTATCTCCCATCCACAACGCGCCAGCGATTGAATTTCGAGAAGCGCCTGTAACTCGATGAAGCACAGACACTTCTTCACGCCATCTCAGAGTGCCAATTAAAGCCATGACTATGGCTTCTTTGTAATCAATGATTTTTTCATCGGGAACTACCAATTCTATGCCCAATAGTTTGATTTGGTCTTGAATTGTTTTTATGAGAAAATTATTATGCGCTCCACCACCCGTTACCAACATTTTTTTTGCTAATACCTCATTTGATTTGTCGTTACGTTTAATTGCAAGTCCAATTTGTTCAGCAATGTGGTGAACGACAGTATGCAGCAAATCAAATACTTCATATTGGCTTTCCATAAGTGTTGGAAATACCAATGACATGGCTCGGTCGTTGCTCAAAGATTTTGGAGGATGTTGATGATAATAGCTTTGTTGATTAAGATGTTCTAAAACTGCATTGAGCATATTTCCTTTACTTGCCCAAAGTCCTTTATGGTCATAGGTTGCACCCATTTTTTCAGCCAAAGTATTGAGAATTTGATTTGCAGGACAAACATCAAAAGCCATTATTGAATTACCTTGACGAATAGATAAATTGGCTATGCCACCAAGATTTAACCAATAATCATAATCACCAAATAACAACAAGTCACCAATAGGAACAATTGGCGCTCCTTGACCACCTAAAGCAACATCCATAGAACGCAAATCTGTAATTACTGGCAATCCAGTTGCTGCTGCAATAGTTGCACCATCGCCTATTTGAGTGGATGTATTTAATTGTGGATTGTGGTAAACCGTATGTCCATGTGATGCAATGAAATGCACTTTATGTTCAAGTTGGTGTTCTTCAATGAACTGATTTATTGTCATTCCAATGAACCGCCCAAATTGGGTATTTAAAATCAAGTATTCGGAAACAGTTTTATTGACCGCATATTTCAAATCTTTTGTCATTTGTGGTGAAAAAGGAACATATGCTGCATGTTTCACTTCAAAGCGCCACTTCCCTGCTGTTTCTTCTAATGCCACATAAGCAACGTCTAATCCATCTAGCGAACTTCCAGACATTACGCCAATTACGTTATAAACCATAAAGCAAAAATAGCTGAATCAAAATTTATCTTTGTCTGATTCTGATTAACCTTAATTTTTAATCAAAACATATTTATCCACCATGTATCAAATGCCGCATTTTCAAGAGCAAGAAAATATTATTCAATTCCTAAAAGAAAATCCATTTGCTACAATTGTAGGGCATGATGGCAATCAATTAGCGGCTACACATATTCCGCTTATTTTGTCGAATGATAATGATGGAAATTATATCTTGAAAGGTCATATAATGAAAAATACTGACCATTACAAAGCATTTATAAGCAACAACTCTGCTCTAGCCCTTTTTCAAGGACCTAATTGCTATGTGAGTTCTAGTTGGTATGAAGAAAGAGGTCATGCTAGCACATGGAATTACATTTCAATTCATGTTCATGGAACACTTTCTTTCATGTCAGAAAAAGAAACACACCAACTATTGATTGACCTTACAAATCAATTCGAACAGGGCATGGAACAACCCATGCTAGTTCAAGACATGGATAATGATTATATCCTTCAAAACTTAAAAGCAATTGCAGGATTTCAAATCAAGATTAATAACATGAAAGGAACTTTCAAATTGAGTCAGAATCAAAGCAATATTTCACAAGAAAACATAATAAATAATCTAAATAAATCTGAAGCTTTTGGCGCAAAAGAAGTTGCCAAAGAAATGAGAAAAAGATTGATTTGATTACCAAATTTTAGTTTATTGTTTCAGTAAACTAAATAGAAATCCATGAAAATTCTACAATTTGGTCATCTTCTGAAATCTAATTAGCTATATTTGCCTTTCATTAAAAAAACGGATTCATACATGCGTACAATACCATTCCGTCAGGCGTTGCGTGAAGCGATGGAAGAAGAAATGAGAAGAGACCCAAGGGTTTTTTTGATGGGTGAAGAAGTAGCACAATATAATGGCGCTTATAAAGTTAGTCAAGGTATGCTTGACGAATTTGGCGATAGAAGAATTTTGGATACTCCAATTGCTGAATTGGGTTTTGCGGCAATTGGTGTTGGTGCAGCAACCAATGGCACTAGACCAATCATTGAATTCATGACTTGGAATTTTGCAGTGCTTGCTTTGGACCAAATTCTCAATCATGCTGCAAAAATGTTATCTATGAGCGGTGGGCATTTCAGCTGTCCAATCGTTTTTCGCGGTCCAAATGGTTCTGCTGGTCAGTTGGGAGCGCAACACTCTCAGGCTTTTGAAAGTTGGTATGCCAATATTCCTGGTTTGAAAGTTATTTCGGTTTCTAATCCCTATGATGCAAAAGGCTTGTTGAAAGCAGCTATTCGCGATGAAGATCCTGTTGTGTTCATGGAAAGTGAAGTGATGTATGGCGATATGGGCGAAGTACCGGAAGAAGAATATATCATTCCAATTGGTAAGGCAGATGTGAAACGATCAGGTACTGATGTAACCATTGTTTCTTTCAATAAAATGATGAAAGTTGCGCTTGGTGCAGCAGAGGAATTAGCAAAAGAAGGCATAATTGCAGAGGTTATTGATTTGAGAACAATTCGTCCACTTGATTGGCAAACTATTGTTGCATCTGTGAAAAAAACCAATCGTTTAGTGATCGTAGAAGAACAATGGCCGTTCAGCAGTGTGTCTTCTGAAATTACCTATAGAGTCCAGAAAGAAGCTTTTGATTTTCTTGATGCACCAATTCGTAGAATTACTTCAGCCGATACGAACATGCACTATGCACCAAACTTAGTCGCGGCTTATTTACCAGATGTGCCTAGAACAGTAAAATTGGTGAAAGAAGTTATGTACATGAAAAAGTAATCACCAACAATAAATTGAAAAATCCCTTGATAACACTTGTTTTGAAGGGATTTTTTTTGTGCGTGAATATCAGCAATGATCTTGAATAAATGATAACTCCAGTACTTAAGGTAAAGGGCTGCTTTTTTACGACTAATTAAAAAATGGAGTTATCATTTTAAAAAGAGCAAAAGCTAATGAAAAAGTAAAAATTGATACTATCCAAAAAAGTGTTTAAAGTTTAAAATCTGATTTTTGTGTTGCAAAAAAAAACACAGAATTATGAACTTTACACAGGAGCAAATTTCATCAATTATGGATGAATGTGCAAAAAAAGAAAATGGCTACACTTTAGTCATGAAAATGATGTTAGAATCAATCATGCGTGCGGAACGTAATGAGTTTAACCAAGTTGAAAATGACTGCAGCAATGGCTACATTCAAAAATCAATTCTTACACACTTTTCTGAACAGTATCAAAAATATCAGGCTTTTACAGGGATATTTTTGATTTTAAAAAAAGTTTCGGATGTTCGTGTTATGAGTTAAAAATAAAGGCTGTCTTTTTAAACTGCCTTTATAATTTGTATTATTATGTGATTTGAATATTAATTTTTTTGAATCTTTAAAGTTCCAGCTGTTTCACTATCTATATACTTTAAAATATAAAGTCCTGAACTCAAAGAGGTCATATCAACTGAATGTTCATTTTCAGTAATAGCTGATTGCAATATCATTTTACCTGAGATATCGAAAAGAAATATTTGAGCATTCCCTTTAATTGTGCCATTCACTTTTAAATGAAGCTGGTTTGATACGGGATTAGGATAAGCATCAATAGTGAAGTACTTAGGATCAACATTTTCAATTGCAAGTGGTAATGTTGTAAAATAAACTGTTGTCCAATTTGAAATATCGGTAGCACTACAAAATGATCTAATATGAAAATAATAACCAGTATTAGGTGTCAATTGAGTTGCAGTGTATGATAGATTCGTTGTGGCAGCGCCAACTAAAGGGGGTGTTATTGAAGTTGTTACAGCTGTCTCGTAACTCTGTGCTACAGAAACTGAACCCCAATTAATTTTTGCTGAATTTGTTGTTAAGTTAGTTACTGTTGGTGCTTCAGGTTGGACACAAACTGGTAATGTAGTAAAAGAATCTGTTTTCCAAGGTGAAAATGAGGTGTTATTACATTTAATTCTAACATGAAAATAATACTTTGTACCACTATATAGATTCAAAGGAGCAGCAGCATTAAATAATGTAAAGTTACCATTTATTGTAGGAGGTGTAACTGAATTATTTATAAAATATTCATAACCAGCTATGCCAGGATAAGAATTCCATCTAACAATGGCTTTTGAAGTGGTAACACTATCAATTGATGTGGCAACAACACCAAGACAAGTTGCTGGGGTTTCAAACGAATCAATTATCCATGAAGAAAAGTTAGTTGTTCCACAATGAGTTCTTAAATGAACATAGTACTTAGTAGCAGCAGTCAAATTTATTACATCAACTGTGGTATCTAGAACAACTGTTCCTCCACTTACTGGTGGAATGTTCGATGTGCTAACAGCATATCGATATCCAATTCCATTGAAACCATTATTCCATTTTAAAGTAACTCCATGCATATTGAGATTACTCATAATCAAATTACTAGGCACTAAACAAGGTGGGAATGGATTATAAAACAATGTGCTCAACCAACCAGCAGTAGTATTGGAACAATCTGTACGGACCCAAGCATAATAATTTGTTCCTGGAATTAATCCAGTTACGTTAGCTGTTGTATTTGTAGTTGAAGTCCAACCACTTGTTGGTGCCACAGCAGATGTTGTTACCGCATACTGGTAGCCAACAATTCCTGAAGCTGTATTTCCAGGCCATGTAATAGTTACAGAACCTGGAACGTTATTACTGATAACTGCGCTTCCAGCAGAAGGACAAGCAAGTGTGTTAAAAGAAAAAGTATTCCAAATTGAATAACTTGTTCCTCCACAAAAGTTACGAACGTGTAAGTAATATGTTGTACCAACATTTAAACTTGTTAAATTAATTGATGTTGCTGTAGCTGGCGTTCCAGATCCTGGAGGAGTTGCTGATGTTGTAACAGCATATTGATATCCTGAGGTACCTGTTACAGCTGACCAACCAACTGTTGCTGTTGTTGTAGTAATAGCTGTAGCTGAAAGATTTAGAACAGGTAGACAAGTTTGATGATCAACATTAATGCCTAAAATATTTAATGCACCAGAACTATTCGTTTTAGTTACCGTTATGCTCGTTATATTTTTATAATAGTTAGAAATACTTAAAGTTAACTTTGTTTGATACAATCTTGGGTTTGTAGTTGTTCCAGCATTATCAATTGCACCCGTTGAGCGTGCTACTCGTCCAATTCCTTGTATAGCTACTGTAGTTCCATTGTACCAATCAGCAAAACTAACTCCTGTAAATGTTTGAGAGGTTAAATCACTAAAATTAACTGTAATATTTGCAGTTGTAGCACCATCTCCTGAAGAACCTAATAAATATAAATCGCCTCTTAAATTTGGCGTACCAAGCGTAAGCGTTCCAATTTGATATAGTGTAGTTAATTTTAAAGAATTATTTCCGGTATAACTAGCTAATTGCCAAGTCAAACCCGGAGTGCTTGTGTTTGCACTAGTTATCAATCCATTGTTAGGTAAATAATATAGTGGCACAGGTCCTGTTCCAGTCAATTGATAATTTTGTGCAACTAAACAATTAGTTGTATTGTCAAAAGCCGCTGTTGTTGTAACTGTTGGAGAACCTACCCCATTAGCAATTACATCTTGATTAAAGCCACTCGAAATTGGCACAGGAGTGAATACTGCGCTTGCTTTTTCAAAAGAAAAAAGCATCACTGCGGATAGCAAAATATGGGAAAGTATGCTAGTAGATTTTCTCATCATCGGTATATAAAATTTTTCAAAGGCTTAATTTACATAAAATCTTGATTAACGCAATAATATAAACGAAAATATTATACTTAATCAAACAAAAAAATCATACGTTTTCCCTAAAACGTTCTTCGTAACATAAATTTAGACAATAGGAATATCCGCTGTGGTTGGTAAATCAATCATTTCATCTCGATTTAAATTCCATTCTAGAATAAAATTATTTCTACCCTCGCCCACCAACAATGTAAAGAACTTTTGTTGGACCAACTCCAACATGGCTAAGAATGTAAATATTGCATGAATTCTTGTTTGACATTCAGCAAACAATGTTTCAAATGGCGCTTTGGTTTGAACTTGCATATAATTCATCAAAAATTCTCTCTGTCCTTCTTGACTGTAATTATATTTCACAATAACATGCTGAGGTTTATTATTTCGGTCGTTCAATCGCTTCATCACTTTTTCAAAAGTCTGCATCAACTTATAAACCGTTATCGTTTGAATCTCAGTGCCCTCGCTGTATTCATCACTCAATGCTTCTAATTCTTTTCTAATATTTCCTCTTTTTTGCTGCAACATACGCTCCGCTTCCATCAAGGTCATTTCCTCGGCAGCTTCCTTAAATCTTTTATATTCTAGAATTTTATCAACCAATTCTTGTCTCGGGTCAATTTCATTTCCTGCAGCATCAACTTCTTTTCTTGGCAACAACATCTTAGCTTTAATACGCATTAATGTTGAAATAAATAATATAAACTCACTTGCCAACTCAATATTTAATGACTCCATTTCATGAATATATTTCAAAAAATCTTTAGTCAAAGAATGAATTGGAATATTATAAATATCTAATTCATCTCTTTCAATGAAAAACAATAAAAGATCAAATGGTCCCTCGAATTGCGGTAATTTTATTTGATATGATGCAGACATTTGTGAGATCAGAATTAGATTGTTTGCAAGCTACTTTTTTTTCTAATTATTTAATATGCAATTTTAATTTATTATTTACAATCTGTATTCCAAACCAATTGTCATCATTTGCTTAAACTGCCACCAACCTAATGCTTTTCCAGGTTCATTTGTTTCATTATTGTTGTTTGATGAAATTTTATACGGAATATCATTGTCGTATGTTAAAATCGTTGAAAATGTTACTCCTAAATATTTTGAAAATTTGTAGGACAGAAAATTATCCCATAACACATCAATATTTCCAGGATTATCTTTTGAAATCACATTGCCTTCTTCGTCTTTTTTGTCTTTCGCTAAGTAATTGCTGTAAAAATCAAGACGCATCTTATAAATGAATTTTTTATTTATTTCCGCTTGTAGTCTCCCAGTGAAATAAGCGCCCAATTAATAACGAGAACTTTTCCCAAACGGAATACCAAATGCCCCTTCAGGAGTCAATGAGGTGTAATAAGGATTAGCTACAGTTATTCTTGAAGCAGCGGGTGATAAAAAAAGAGTCAGGTTACTTCCTTTTCTGAAATCAAAGCCAAGCGCTCCAGTGAAATATGCTGGTGAAAAAAATGTAGACGTTGGTACTTTATCCCAATCAGCTAATTTATAATCAAAACCTTGCGTGAACTGGGTTTTGAAGTTGGCTAACACAGAAAAATAACAGTCATTGCTCTTACCAATTTTAATACCATATTTGGAAGTGAAATCAATCCTATCATCCATTTTTCTTGGCTTAAAATTATTTGAATAAGCATACATCAAAGCATAGGTAATATCAAGATTATTAGCCCATACTTGGTTGTGATAAATACGATTTAAATAGCCATTAAATTGACCATTAACATTCATAGAAATCAATTCACCACCTGCAGACCAATTATGCAAAAATCCTTGATTGGTACCTAATACAAAAACACCTCCTTTTACCCAAGCAATCGTATCTTTATTACTCTTTTCCAGCAAGCGTTTCAGAGAATCTGTTTTTGTTAGTTGCGCCTTTGAATTTAGTCACAAAAACAAAAAACTGATTATTAAAATTGATTTTATATTGTTCACTTTATTTCGGTTTATACTTTGAAGCTTGTAAAATTTTTTGTCCATCAGTTTCTTTCAAAACTTCTTTCCAATCTAGGTCAGGATGTTGCTCAAAATATTTATTTATTATTCTCAAACCCATCCAAGTACCCACATTTGCCGGGCTTTCCTTAGGCATTCCTATCGCAAAAGGTCCATCAGAAACATAGCGCATAATTTTGCCTCTACTTGTTTCATAAAATAATTGTTCTTTGATGAAAAAGTTATAAATCATGGCTTCATTTTGTTCACACCATTTCATTTGTGCAGTTGTAATTCCTAATCTTGTAGTGTCGTTAGAAAATGGAATGATTTTACTTAAAAAATATTGCTCCAATCCTTTGTAAACCATCAAGTCAAGAAGCGTTTTTTCATTATCTACATGAGGGAATAAATTGCTGTAAACGGCTTGAAAAACATTGATTGGAATATAAGCTGGTTGACACTTTCCGATGGCGTAATCTGGAATTTGAACGGATTTATAAAAAGGATATTGAGTACCTAAATACATATCTAAGCCAACACCAACAATGGAACTATCAATGGTAAAAGAATACCATTTGTTTAATCCGCTAAAAAAATAAACCACTTTTGGTGTATGTACATTTGGAAAATAGTACTTCAAAAATTGGAAGCCTTCTTTCAATTCATTATCAATTGATTTGGTGTCAGGGAATTTTATTTTAACTGTATCCATCAACCCAACAATATCTTTATGTTGTAAAAATGGAATCAACCCAAGTTTAATTGCTGGATTTTCGATTCTGTAATCACCATAAACTCCAAAACCCATCAATGTATCTAAATAAAAATCAAGAAAATCAGGTTGATTTTTTTTAAGCTGTTGCAATGATGCAGTGATTTTGGAAGTATCAATTTGTTGCATCATTTGATCAAACCTAGCAGACTGATACTTGATGTCAATAGTTGAAACAATAGGTTGATTACCTTTATTGCCACAACTTACCATCAAAATTAATGAAAGTAAAACAGTCAAATACTGCTTAAATATATATAAAATTGCGCTAAATGATTGTTTGAGCATCCTTAAAACCAATTATTTTTGTGCGCAAAAGTAGCTTCTACTTTAATTGGATTAGTTTTTTATTACTGAAACTCGACAGAAATTTTAACATGAAACAAATATCGCTTCTTTCTATCCTATTTATCATGAGCATCGTTAATGCTTATGCACAACACACAGATGAAAACGGATATGATGAAACAAAATATTACTATGGTGATAAAAAAACGGAAGAATCTAAATTATCAAAATTGAAGTTCGGGGCTTTTATTGCGCCCAATGTTTCTTGGATGAAACCAACAAGTACTAAAAGCGATGATGGCAATTATTTTGTTCAATCAAATGAAAGCGTTGTTGGCTTTACTTGGGGCTTGATGGCTGATTATTTCTTTACTGAAAATTATGGAATTAGCACAGGCTTTCAATTAAACAGTACTGGCGGTAATATTGTTACTAATCGAAGAAATGCTATTCCTGATAGTACAGTTAGTTTTGTGCAACATGCCGATTTCACTTACCGTGCACAATATCTCGAAATTCCATTTAATCTCAAGCTTCGCAGCGATGAAATCAATGCTCAAGGAATCAAAGTTTTTGGACAAGTTGGTTTGTCTTTGGGAATAAATATTGGAAAAAAAGCAAATTATTCAGTAAATTATTGGGATGCAGATGCTAGCAAAATGACAACAGTTAGTGGCGACAATGAAAAATTATATGGTTCATTCACCCTAGCTCCAATTATGCTTCAAATGAATGTTGGCGGTGGTTTTGAAAGAAAAATTGCAGAAAAAACTTCTTTTTATTTAGGCTTATTTTTCAACAATGGATTTTTGCCTGATGCAACAAAACCTGACGAATTGAATCTAGAATACAAAGGAAAATTTACTGATGGAGCAGTAAGGCTTAACAATATGTCATTGAAATTAGGTTTAATATTTTAGCAATGTTCATTTACCTTATCTCTACCCACTCCTCCTGACATGAATATATTTATAGCCCAACAAAATTATCATATAGGCAATTTTGAAGCGAACACTAATAAAATTTTGAAAGCTATTGAAGAAGCCAAAATTAATGGTGGTGATTTAATTGTTTTTTCTGAATTGTCCGTTTGTGGTTATCCTCCTCGAGATTTTTTGGAATTCAATGATTTTATTGAACAATGTGAAGCAAGTGTTGAAAAAATTAGACTAGCTGCGGATTCAATAGCTGTACTAGTAGGAGCACCGTCAAGAAATCCTGAAATCGCAGGTAAAGATTTATTCAATAGTGTCTTTTTCATTTATGAAAACAAAATCAAAAACATTGTTGCTAAAACACTTTTACCTACTTACGATATTTTTGATGAATACCGTTATTTCGAGCCTGCCAATGAATGGAAGGTTGTAGATTTTAAAGGAAAAAAAATTGCCGTAACTATTTGTGAAGACATTTGGAATGTAGATGAAAATCCTTTGTATCTAATTTCACCAATGGATAAACTCATGGAACAGCAACCTGATTTAATGATTAATCTTAGTGCTTCTCCTTTCGACTATATGCATGCGGACGGAAGGCTACAAACTATTAAAAAAAATGTAGCAAAATATAATTTACCGATTATTTACTCTAATACAGTTGGTTCACAAACAGAAATAGTTTTTGATGGTGGTTCTCTGGCAATGAACAAAAATGGTGCAATCATTCATCAATTGCCTTATTTTAAGGAATCAATACAATCAATTTCTTGGGAAGAATTAATTAAAGACTCGAATAAAATTGAAACTTTCAACGAACATCAAATCAATCAATTAAATCCAAATTTAAACATTGAAGCGATACAACAAGCTTTGATAATTGGGATTAGAGATTACTTTGAAAAACTTGGTTTCAAAGAGGCTATCGTAGCTTCTTCAGGTGGAATAGATAGCGCTGTAGTATTGGCTTTGGCATGCGAGGCGTTGGGTTCTCATCGTGTTCGTGCACTGTTGATGCCATCAGCGTTTAGTTCTGATCATTCTGTTTCTGATGCAATTCAATTATCACAAAATCTTAATAATCAGTATGATATTATTCCCATAAGTGCCGTTTTCGATTCTTACAATTCTACACTTGAATCAGTGTTCAAGGGCACAAGCTTTGATTTAGCCGAAGAAAATTTGCAATCAAGAATCCGGTGCGCCATGGTGATGGCATTAGCCAATAAAAAGGGTTACATTTTATTAAATACTTCAAACAAAAGTGAGTTATCAACCGGCTATGGAACTTTGTATGGAGATATGGCTGGAGGCATAGGTGTTTTAGGTGACTGTTATAAAATGCAGGTATATGCGCTTGCTCAATATATCAATAGAGATAAAGCAATTATTCCCAACAATATTTTGACTAAAGCCCCAAGTGCTGAACTTCGTCCAAATCAAAAAGACAGCGACAGTTTGCCTGACTATGAAATTCTTGATCAAATATTATTTCAATACATCGAAAGAAGAAAAGGACCTCAAGAAATTATTGGACAAGGTTTTGATGAATCGCTAGTCAATCGATTGTTGAAGCTTGTCAACTTGAATGAATACAAAAGAAATCAATTCTGCCCTATCATTCGGGTTTCACCAAAAGCTTTTGGAATTGGTCGAAGAGTTCCAATAGTTGCAAAATATTTAAACTAAATATCATAATTTTACATTAAATTAAAACCATGAAAAAAATAATCAATTATTCTGTTTTTGCTGTATTCAGCTCTGTTCTTCTTTTTTCTTCTTGCAGTAAAATAATGGAAGCACTTTTTGCCGCATTTGCTGCTGACGGAGCCAATTTTGTTTTTGAGGTTCCAGCATTCAGCCTAACAGATACAACGCTAACTTTAAGTGTTCAATCTGTATATTTCAATTTGGATAGTACCGTAAAATCAGTAACCAACAATAAATATAGCATCAATGATGTCAGCAACGTAAATCCAGACGAATTGAGCTTGAAAATCAACAATCCTGATTCCAATAATAATTTCAGCAATTTTGAATCTGGCTCTGTGATGTTATTGAGTAATTCCAATTCAACACCCATCAGTTTTACATTCACACAAGCCAATGTTTATTCGGATTCTATTTCTGTTCCACTTGATAAAAATTTGAATTTAAAAACTTATCTTCAAGGAACAAATTTCACTTACACTTTGAGTGGAAAACTGCGTAAGGCGACGACCAAAACTTTGGAAATTAAAACCAACATGAAATTCAAAATAAGCAACTAAAAAATTTCGTCATTTATTTTTAAAAGGCCATTCTACTCGAGTAGCCTTTTTTATTATTCAGATTTGATATCAAAATAATCGCGTAAAACATTGCCCAAAATATGAACAGCATAAACAACTAATACCAATGCTAATCCTGGAATGATAGCAAGAAGAGGTCTATTGGTCATCAAAAAATTGTAGTGTTCTTTGATCATCAATCCCCATGATGGTTGTGGTGGCTGAATACCAATACCAAGAAAACTTAAACCAGCTTCGGTCAGCATTGCAGCAGCAAAATTAGAAGAAGCTACAACTATAATTGGTCCAATAATATTAGGCAAAATATGTTTTATGATTATCATACTGCTTGAAATGCCCATCAACTTTGCTGAGGTGATATAATCCAATTTTTTGATGCTCATCACTTGACCACGAACCAATCTTGCCGTACCAACCCACATAGTTAAACCTATAGCAATAAACAATTCCCAAAAACCTTTTCCAATCGAAATTGTAATTGCAAATACAAGAAGAATGGTAGGAATAGACCATAAAATATTAATGAACCAAAGTACAACTGCATCAATCCAATCACCAAAATAACCAGCAATTGAACCTAAAAAAATCCCAATTGTAAGCGATAAAATAACAGCAATAAATCCAACAGAAAGACTGACACGAGAGCCAATTAATAGTCTTGATAAAATGTCTCTTCCATATCGGTCTGTGCCTAACCAAAATTTTCTCTTAATAATATTGGCTTGAATATGCTCTCTGAATTGTAATTCTGTAATTGGAACAGAAATAGTGTCTTCTAATCCCTCATCAATGTAATGCCTAACTACTAGCTTGTTGTTATTTTTCCAATAACCATTGATGGGCATTTCAGTATAATTTGATGGCGTACCATGCCAAAATCTATTCCATAAACCAGAGGAATCTGATTTTACTTTTTTTGGAATTAATAAAACTTGTGTTGAAAATCCTGGATTTTTTGCACTCAATTCAAGCGTCATTGTGTTGGCATATGGAGCATTGTCGGGCGACAGAACATAAGCAAAAATTGCTATAAAAAATAAAGAACCCAAAACAATCAAAGACAAGACTGCTTTGGGTTGTAACAAAAATATTTTCCAACGAGCTCGAGCCACAAAAGTTTCCTCCAGAATTATTTTAAACCATATTCCGAAATCAAGTAAACAAATTGAGAAAGAGTGATAGCACCTAATTTCAATTCTCTATGATTCACGGTTTCAAACACATCATTTGGAGTATGATGCACATCAAAATAACGTTGTGCATCAGGCAATAATCCGGCAGCAGGCACTCCAGTTTTATGCAAAGGAGAAATATCTGCTCCACCCTCTTCGTGTTCAAAATCATACACACCATAAGGTTCAAATAAGTGTTTAAATCCTCTGATATAGATTTGTCTTTCTCTGCTCATTGCCAATCCAATTCCTCTTGGAGAAAACCCACCTGCATCTGTTTCAATAGCCAAAATATGTTTTTCTTTATTAGCTATTGCAGCATCATTGTAAGCAATACCACCTTTTAAACCATTTTCTTCATTCATAAACAAAACAGCGCGAACAGTACGTTTTGATCGAATACCCAAAGCTTTTAATGTGCGAATAACTTCAATGGATTGCACACAACCTGCACCATCATCATGCGCACCTTCACCAACATCCCAACTGTCTAAATGTCCACCTACTAAAACAATCTGTTCTGGGAATTCAGAGCCACGAATTTCACCAACAACATTGAAGGATGGCTTTGTTCCTTGCATAGCACATGAAGATTGAATCCTAGCTTTTACTTCACCTTTTTTACACGAAGCTGCAAGTTTGTTTGCCGAGAAATTACCAATTGCTATTGCAGGAATTGGTTGTGCGCTATCAGCATATTTCATAGAACCTGTGTGTGGAAAATCATCCATTCCTGTTGAAACACTTCTAATAATGACACCGGATGCACCTTTGGCTGCGGCATAGTTAGGACCACTCCAACGATAAGCACCTGCTTTACCATAACCTTCAAAAGGATTTACCAATTCTTGAGGAAATTCATGATTGAAAAAAACAATTCTTCCTTTTACTTCTTCTTTGGACTTCTTTTGTAATTCTTCAAAATCCTGCACCATTAAAATTGACCCTTCCAAAACTTTTCCACCTGTGCCAATTGAATTGCCTAAGGACAACATTGGAACTGATTCAAATTGCTTTTGCCCATTGAATCGTACCATAAGTTGTTCTTTTCCTCTAACCCAATTGGGCACTTCCACGGGTTGTAACCAAACTCGGTCTGCACCAGCATTTTTCAATTGATCGAAACCCCAATCCACAGCCTTTTGAGCAGCAACACTGCCACTCAATCGGCAACCTATATTTTTACATAAATCTCTTAATTGGTCGTAACAAGAACCACGAAGCAAAACTTCATTGGCAATTTTTCTGAAAACTAAAGAATCAGTGGTTTGACCCAAAACAGGTTGATGCAATGCCAACACCAAACCAAAAAACATCCATTTCTTCTTCATAGCCTAAATATAATTCAACGAATATAATTTTTTACAACAAACCTTAATTTCAAAATAAATACATTAAATTATTTTACTTTCATTAATAACCTCTAGAAGATTTTACCTTTGGTCTAATGAATTTATTCACAACAGCATCTACTATCATCATCACTTGTCCAAAATTTTTGTCTTCATACCTAGCAAAAGAGGTTGAAGAACTTGGATTTGAAATCGAAACTAGTTTTGTAACAGGTGTTCAACTAAAAGGAACAATTAATGATTGTATAAAACTCAATCTCAATCTTTGTTGTGCAAGTCAAGTTTTGTTTAGTTTAGAAAAATTTGAAGCAACGGATGCTGACATGATTTATCATCATCTTCATAGCTATCCATGGGAAAATATTATTCCTGAAAATGGGTATTTTTCCATCACGAGCAATGTGAATAACGAAACCATCAACAATAGCATGTTTGCCAATCTAAGGGTGAAAGATGCCATAGTTGACAGAATGAGAACGGTGCATGGTAAACGCCCTGAAACAGGTTCAGAGTTGATTGGTGCGGTCATTCATTTGTTCTGGAAAAACGAGCAAGCAGAAATATTTTTGGACACTTCAGGCGACTCGCTTGGAAGACATGGTTATAGAAAAATACCTGGTCAAGCACCAATGTTAGAAGCCCTTGCAGCTGCAACCATTTATGCTACTCAATGGGATAGAAAAAGTCCGTTTGTCAATCCAATGTGTGGCTCAGGAACTGTTGCCATTGAAGCCGCACTGATGGCGACTAACAGGCGACCTGGATTATTCAGAACCAATTATGCTTTCATGCATTTAATTGGCTACGATGAATCTGTTTATTTCAAAGAAGATGCTATATTGGAAGAACAAATTTTAGAAGTTCCGAACCTACAAATAATAGCCACCGATTACAGTAGTAGAGCAATTGAAAACGCCAAGAAAAATGCAATTGCTGCAGGAGTGTCATCCTTAATTCAATTTGAGGTTTGTGATTTTGCTTTAACCAAAATACCGCAACAAGCTGCAGGTGTTTTTTATGTCAATCCTGAATATGGCGAGCGCTTGGGTGAAGTGGAAGAATTGGAAAAAACCTATAAAAGAATCGGTGATTTCATGAAGCAGCAATGCAAAGGTTACTTTGGCTATGTATTTACTGGCAACCTTGATTTGGCTAAAAAAATTGGATTAAAAGCCAAACGAAGAATTGAATTTTTCACTAGCCGAATCGAGTGCAGATTGTTAGAATACGAATTGTATGACGGCACAAGAAGTGTGAAAAAAGAAGCTTTTAATTAAATCATCGAGCAATAGCAATTTTCACTTTTTGATTTTTGATTTTTTGGTCTTTAACTAACTTCATAGTTGAAGCAACGACAGTTTTTTTTATGGCGACAAACGAACTAAAATCTTTGCTTTCTATCAAGCCAACATCTTCTTTTTTTAATTGACCAACGTTAGTTAAAAAACCAAGTATATCAATTTTATTTACTTTATTTTTTTTACCTGCGGCAATAAATAGTGTTTCCCACTCTGGGTAATTAGGGATTTTATTGTCATTAGAAAGTTGTAATTCAGAACATTGATTAGAGATATAATTTGGAAGATATTCCTCTGGTGAAAGCATTAAAATTGCTTGACCCGATTTTTCCATTCTAGCAGTTCTACCATTTCGGTGGATGAAATCTGCTTCAGTTCCTGAAAGTTGAAAATGAATTATGTTTTGAATTTGAGCAATGTCTAATCCTCTTGCAGCAAGGTCTGTAGCCACTAAAATGTTGGAGCTTCCATTTTTAAATTTGCATAAAGCAATTTCACGATCTATTTGCTCTAAAGCACCATGATAAAATACAGAAACAATCTTGTTTTCTTTCAAAAAAGAATTAATTCTTTCCACTGCTTCACGGTGATTACAAAAAATAATAGATGATTTATTTCCTAAAGCACAAATCAATTGTAACAAGGGTTTCAGCTTGTCTTTATCATGGCTTCTAACAAATTTAATGGATAAATTTTCTTTGTCTTTTTGTTCAGAAATATGATCAATTATTGACCATGAATCCGCCTCTAAAAAATCTGGAATTTCTATGCTAATGGTTGCGGAAGTAAGCACTTTTTTACTCAAATTCCTCAACTCACCAATGATAAATGACATTTCATCATGAAAACCAAATTCTAAAGATTTGTCAAATTCATCAATTACAAGTGTGGTAATAGTCTCAAGTTGAATATTGTCTCTACGAATATGATCTGCAATTCTTCCTGGAGTACCTACAATTATTGCTGGTGCTTGTTTCAAGTTGTTATCTTCAATTGAACGATGATGTCCACCATAACAGCAAGTGATTTTGTGTTCTGTTTTTAAGCTCTTGAACACCGATTCTATTTGTAATGCCAATTCCCGAGAAGGAACAATAACTAAAACTTGAGTAGCGTTGTTCTTGGCTTTCAACTGAAAAATAATCGGCAGCAAAAATGCCAAGGTTTTTCCTGAACCAGTTGGTGATAAAATTAAGGTTTCCTTACTTTTTGAAATGGTTTCAAAAGCTTTGTCTTGCATTTCATTTAAACCAGAAAAACCTAATTGCTGCAGTACGTTTTCGAGGAAGGTTTGTTTTGAATTCATAAAAATTGTAAAGGGTTTAAATAGAACAAAAAAGGCTGCACTTTCATCGAAGTACAGCCAATTAGATATTTTTGAATAAATTACTT
>CAZNVQ010000011.1:0-32043 GCA_964576425.1 uncultured Flavipsychrobacter sp.
TGCACAACAATGCGGGAGAGTAGGTAGCTGCCATATTTATTTAAAAGCCTTCGTTTTTTTGAACGAAGGCTTTTTGCTTAAAATCCATCCCATTAAGTACCATTCAATATCATCTCTGTATCATTTTTTTCAGGTACTGTTCAGAAAAGTGTGTAAGAATTGGATAGTATCTAAGAATTGGATAGTATTATGCCGTTCTCTTACAAACTCAAAAACTAATTATAATCTAAGATTTAATAAATCTTTTTCTAATTGCAAATGTTTTCTAATTGAATTTTTATATAATTTATTTCATTACAAATAAGTGGTTGATTTTTATATGTTTAGTCCGTAAAACAACAACTGCCGCTTTTGGGCGGCAGTTGGGGATTAATTGTATTAAAAAAGTAAATCAGTTGATTACAATCTAGACTTCACATTGGCAATGTCGTTCAATCGTTTTTTAGCAATGTGCATGGCAGCAGCTTGGGTATGAATTTTTTCAGTTTCAGAAATTGAATAAATGTCCAAAGTGCGGTCATATATTTTTTCTACATTGCCTATAACTCGTTCTTTGTTGTAGCCATCGAGTTCTGCGGCAACATTGATTAAGCCACCTGCATTAATCAAAAAGTCAGGAGCATAAATAATTCCTTTTTCAATCAACATCGGACCATGAACATTTTCATCTGCCAATTGGTTGTTTGCAGCACCTGCAATAATCGGGCATTTCATTTTTTGGATACTTTCAGTATTGACTGTTGCACCCAATGCACAAGGAGCATATATGTCGATATCAAGATCAAAAATGGTGTTGTTTTCAACAAATTTCACAGTTGGGAATTTGTCCAAAGTTTCTTTGATTTTGGCTTCGTTGATGTCGGTGATATAGACCACAGCGCCGTCTTTCACAAGATGTTCCACCAAATATTGACCCACATGACCAACTCCTTGAACCAAAACTTTTTTACCAGTCAAACTATCATTACCCCAATATTTTTTTGCAGAGGCTTTCATGCCCACAAAAACACCATAAGCTGTGAAAGGAGAAGGGTCACCGCTTCCGCCCATGTACTCCGGAACACCAGTTACATGATTGGTTTCTAAAGAAATATATTCCATGTCACGAGCCGAAGTATTAACGTCTTCAGCAGTGATGTATTTTCCATTTAAGCTATTGACAAACTTTCCATAACGACGCCATAAAGCTTCACTTTTCATCGAAGGGTCAGCAATGATTACTGCCTTTCCACCACCAAGATTCAAACCACTGATTGCAGCCTTGAAAGTCATACCACGACTAAGTCTTAGTGCATCAACAACGGCATCGCCATGACTGTTGTAATTCCAAAGACGAGTTCCACCCAAAGCCGAACCAAGCGTTGTATTGTGAATGGCAATGATGGCATTTAATCCTGAATGTGGGTCATGACAAAAAACAACTTGTTCATGTTCCATGTGCTGCATAAGCTCAAATACTGATTGCTGCATGTGTCTATAAGTTTGTTTGCAAACCTAATAAAAACAGGCCTAATTTGAAGGCTAATTTTTAATTGAAAATCATAATGTTTATCAGTCAATATATTAAGATATTTAAAAATAGATATTGGCAGGCTTTCAATCCCCATTTTCAATGCTTAACTTTGTACAAAATTTACTGAAATGCGTATTGACAAAAGAATGAACCACACCCAATGGGAAACTCAAGAACTTGCTGATACTGATGTTTTAGAACAAGAACTGCATCAACTAATTGTTTGGAACGATGAGGTGAATACCTTCGATTGGGTAATAGATTCCTTGGTTGAAATCTGCGAACACTCTCCTGAACAAGCCGAACAATGTGCTATGCTAATTCATTTCAAAGGGAAATATGCGGTGAAAAAAGGCAGTTTCGAATTCCTTCGCCCTCGTGCCGAAGCCTTGCTCGACAGAGGCATTCAAGCCACAATTGATGGTTAAATTCACCCACTTGAAGGGTTGAGTCATATTTATTTCTGTTTCATTTTTAATTAAAATTTTATTATGCGTTATCTATTTTTAATAATCTCCGCAATTACCTTTTTACATTCTTCTGCTCAAGAAAAACTAATTACGCTTGAAGACATATGGCAAAAAGGTACTTTTCGTGTGAAATCAGTTCCAGGTTTCAATGCCATGAAAAACGGATTGCATTTCACCCAAACCGACCGTGAAAAAGATAAAATACAGATAAACGCCTATGATTTAGCTTCTGGAAATAAAATCAAAACCATATTTGATAACACAATTTCCAAAATCAATAACCAATCCATTGACTTTGAAGATTATACGTTTAGCGATAACAATCAAAAAATATTGTTGCTTGCGGAAGGTGCCAATATTTATCGTCGTTCCTTTTTATATAAGACCTATTTGTATGATTTGGTTTCTAGAAAGCTAAGTTTGGTTGATGATGAAAAAATATTGCATCCCAGTTTTTCACCTGATGGATCTAAAATAGCTTATGTAAAGAATAATAATATTTTCATCAAAGATTTGTCAACAAATCAAGTGGACACAGTGACAAAAGATGGTAAAAAGAATGAAATTATCAATGGCAATTGTGATTGGGTTTATGAAGAGGAATTTGAATTTACCAAAGCTTTTGATTGGGCACCTGATGGAAAACATTTGGCTTTTTATCGTTTTGACGAGCGTCAAGTTCCGGAATACACCATGACGGTTTATGACAGCCTTTATCCAAGACCAACAAAATTTAAATATCCTAAAGCTGGTGAACCCAATTCAATAATTCAAATTAAAATATATAATGTTGCTGCTAAAACCTTTGTCAATGCTGACTTAGGGAAAGAAGTTGACCTTTATATTCCAAGAATAAAATGGACTAAAAACCCCAATCAGCTTTGTGTTTATCGCCTCAATCGTCATCAGAATCATTTGGAATTATTGTTTGCAAATGCTGAAAACGGAAGTACTTCGGTGATTTACGAAGAAAACAATAAATACTACATTGAAATCAATGATAATATACAATTTTTACCAGACCAAAATTCCTTGATTTTGAATAGCGAGCAATCGGGTTTCAATCATTTTTACAAATGGAATTGGGTGAAAAAACAATTAACACCATTGACCAAAGGGAATTATGATATTGACAACTTGATTGGAATTGATGAAAATAAAAAGTTGTTATACTACACAGCTGCTGAAAAGTCGCCGATGGACCGTCAGCTTTTTGTGGTTGATTTTGATGGTAAAAAGAAACAATGTCTGACTCCTCAAAATGGAACACATGCTATCACGGCTATTTCTGGGTATCAATTTTTTTTAGATAAGTATTCGACTTTGCAAGACCCTCCAATATTTAATTTGTTGGATAACAAGGGTAAAATTTTGAGAACCTTGGAAGACAACAAGGCATTGAAAGATAAGATGAAAGAATACAATTTGGGCAACATTCAATTCAAACAATTTCCTGGTGCTGACGGCAAAACAATGCTCAATTCATGGATGATGACACCGCCAAAATTCGATACTACTAAAAAATATCCTGTTTTGATGTACCAATACAGTGGACCTGGTTCGCAGCAAGTATTGAATCGTTTTCCTGCTGGCGACTTTTTTTGGCATCAAATGTTGGCTCAAAAAGGATATATAGTTGTTTGTGTGGACCCAACTGGCACAGGGAGTAGAGGAGAGGAGTTTAAGAAAGCAACCTACCAACAATTAGGAAATTTGGAAAGCAACGACCATATCGCTGTGGCTAAGTATTTGAGTGATTTGCCTTATGTGAACAAAAGCAGAATTGGAATTTGGGGATGGAGTTTTGGTGGCTTTATGAGTAGCACTTGTTTGCTCAAAGGAAATGATATTTTCAAGGCTGCTATTGCAGTGGCACCCGTAACCAATTGGCGTTATTATGATAATATATATACAGAAAGATATATGCGTACGCCACAAGAAAATCCAAAAGGTTATGATGACAATGCACCTGAAAAAATGGCTTCTAAATTGAAAGGAAGATATTTAATTATTCACGGTACGAGCGACGACAATGTACATTTTCAAAATCAAGTGATGATGATAGATGCTTTGATTAAAGCCAACAAAGATTTTGATAGCGAATATTATCCCAACAAAGCACATGGAATTTCGGGTGGAAATACAAGATTGCAGCTTTATCGTAAGATGACGAATTTTATAATGATTAATTTGTAGATTTTATTTATAATGCCTGTTTTAAGAAATAATTCAGGCAATTTTTTATGCTTTTGTTGAAAACTAATTTAGAATTCTATTATAAATGATTGTGCTTTCTTAATTTGCAAATTGATTTTTTTATTAATATACCAATTCAAAATGTTTAATTTGATTAAAAATATCAAATGAACTAAATCATTTAATTGTTAAATTATAGTTATTTTTTTTTATAATGAATAACAACTACTTTTGGAAAATTGTAATTTCATATTGAATTAAATTAAAGTTCAAAATTGGAAAATAAGATATCAAGTTTAGGTGAATCTGAGTTTCAGACACATAAATTGGAAGTGAGTTCCGATAATGAAGTGTATTTAATTTATATAATTGAAAATGGACGTTCCTATATGTCCACTTGTACCTGCAAATCAAAGAAGCAAGGCAATTGCATGCATGTTTATCGTTTTTTTGCATCAATCCAATCGGGACTAAATTCGGAAGGACTTTTACTACAACAAACATTGATACAAAAATTTCTCAATACACAAGCAGGTCGAATAATGCTCAATAAAGCAAGGAAAATGACTGCTTTAGTTCCTTATTGCCTGAAATGCAAAAATGAAAGCCAATTAGAAAAACAATACAATAGTAAAATCAAACAATTTTTGGGAATAAAAAATGAGCCTAAATTTTACTGTCAGCATTGTCAATCATCAGTTTCATTTTAGTCATTAATTTAAAATACAAAAACATTTTATGATCCATATTGGTATTTTGGAAGATAATTTTTCGCTTCGTACTTCAATGGTTGATTATCTTGATGCTACAGGCTCTTTTAAAGTTGTATTCGACTTCCCCAAATTTTCTGATTTCAAAAAAAATAAATATAGCATTGAGCCCGATTTTGTTTTAATGGATGTGCATTTGTCTGATGGTTCAAGTATTGACCATATTCAAGAACTATTGCAAATTCACCCTCAAGCTCAAGTGATTATCATTACAGGTGATGAAAAAGATGAATTGATTGTAAAAGCTATTGAAAATGGTGCAAAAGGTTATATGTTCAAGCCATTTACAATGCAAGAATTAATTAACACACTTGAAATTGTCCGCAACAACAATGGATTTTTAGATTCGAATGTGCTGAGCAAATTAATGTTGGCAATGAACAAAAGGAAACCACTTTCATCAACAGGTAAAATTCATAAAGACGAAAAGTTATCTGAAAGAGAAAACAGAGTGGCATCATTATTGGCTGAAGGATATTCTTATAAAGATATAGCTAAGATACTTAATATATCATATCACACGGTTAATCAACATGTGAAGAATATTTATCAAAAGCTTAACATAAAAAATAAATACGAACTAATCGCAGCTAAAAAAGACAGAACAGAACAATGATTAGTTTTCAAAATCCACTCATTGTTGATGATGAGCCCATCAATACATTTGTGATCAAAGTTTTTATTGAAAATTATGTTACAAATCCATTAAATGTGAAAATGGTCTTGAAGGTTACAAATGTTAAAAGATCATCTAAAAATTGACTTAGTCTTGCTTGTTTTAAACTTGCAAATTAAGGATTTTATAAGTTTCTTTCAGATGTTGAAATTATAGTTTCTTAGCTGATAAAAATTTTAGCATAATTATTATCAATGCCTCATCAAAAATTGAATTTGAAAATCAAATTAACCAAAGAAATTTTGCCGCAAATCGCGTTTTGGCTTTAGGGAAAAGCCTATTCAATTTGATTGAAGCTCTTTATAAATAGGATATTTTCAAATAAATGTACGGACTAGTAAATAATGCGATAAAGGAACTAATTACCAAAGACTATGGTGCAGAAACATGGACGTTGGTTCAAAAAAAGTCTGGAATAACTGATAATTTTTTTTAACAAATGTAGCTTATGATGATGCTGACTCATATCAATTGGTAGGTGCTTTATCGGAAGTTACTCAAAGTTCGGTTGAAGATATTTTGATAGGTTTTGGAAAACACTGGATTCTAGTAACAGTAGCTAAAAATATGGTGATATGATTCAGACTTTAGGCAATAATGTTACTGACTTTTTAGTCAATTTAGTTGATTTTGATAAATCTGTATATTTAATTTACCAAAAATTACGCCTCCTGAATTTAAAGTTACCAATTTCACAGAAAGCAGCTTAGTATTTCATTACCTTAGTTAAAGAGATGGCTTAGCCCCATTTGTGCATGGTTACTTTTAGGAGTTGGCATTCGTTTTCAAATTGAATTAAACATTAACCAAATCGCTTTTAAAGCTAAAGGTGTCAATCAAGATATTTACAATGTTTCATGGTAATGAAATCAACATTGAGTTTTTCACTAGATCAAATTGAAAAACTTTATCCTTTTTATCTTTTATTGGACAACAGTTTGACTATTGTTGGACATGGAAATACTTTGAGAAAATTCAATCCAGAATTAAATGGAACTATCATTAATGATAACTTTTTAATCCTTAGACCAAAGGTTAATCAATTTGAACGGAATTTTTTTAAAAGAGCATCAAGGCAGATTGTTTATTTTGGAATTTAAAGGAGCTCAACCATTAAAATTAAGAGGCGAATGGCAGCACTTAGTTGATGAAGATTTAATGATATTTTGTTGTTTCCCCTGGCTTAATTCTCTTCAACATTTAAATGATTTACACCTTACCTATGATGAATTAGGAACGCTTGATCCTTCAAAAGATTATTTGAATTTAATCCGAACTCATGAAATAACAACTGAGGACACACTCAATATAATTGACATCTATAAAAAGCGTAAAAATGAATTAACTCGCCTGTCTCTACTAGCTGCTGAAACTAAAGATGCCTTAGTGATAGTTAATGCCGAAGGCTATGTTGAATGGGCAAACAAAGGCTTTGAAAATTTATATGGTTACACCAATCAATTGTCATTAAATAGAGAAGCTTTTTTTTGGTTGCAACCTTTAAAGGAAGTAGAAAAATTTAAAGAAGATTTATTTCATCAGCGCATATTTCAATACGATTTAGTTACCTACCATGTTAATGGAAATCCTCATTGGGTAAGGATTTCAAGCCAACCTATCTTTAATGATCAAAATCAATTAATATTCACTTTTATTAGAGAAGAAGATATTTCTGCAACTAAAAATGCTGAAGAAGCTTTAAAACACAACCAACAAATTTGGGAGTATGCATTAGAATCAATAGGTGACGGTGTTTGGAAATTAGCAGTAATAGACGGTAAGATTGAATATGAATTTTCAGAAACGTACAAAGTGCTTTTGGGTTATTGTAGAGGAGATGCTTTCGGCTTTGATGATTGGTTAAAGCATGTAAGTGAAGAGGAAGTTGAAGCATCATCGAATCTATTAAAAACCTTAAGTCCAGAACAACCTTATTTTAGTTATACCTACAATGTAATCAACAAGAATGGAAAACCATTGCAAATTTTAGCAAGAGGTAAAGTATATGCTTGGCACAATGGCTCCATTGCTCAAATGATTGGTACAGCTGTAGATATTTGTGTGTTTGTTGAATTAGAGCAAAAAGCTAATACCGTTGCCAATAGATTATCTAGTTTAATTGAAAACTTGCAGTCGGGAATTTTATTAGAAGACGAGCAAAGAAAAATTGTACTAGTCAATCAAGAGTTCAATAATTTATTTGATATCCCTGTTCCTCCAGAATTCCTAATAGGAGTTGATTGTGCTGAATCGGCTCACCAAACAAAGTTGCTTTTTGCTGACCCAGAAAGATTTATAGAGCGAGTAGATGAGTTGCTTTTGCACAAGGATTTATGCAAGGATGAAATACTTGAAATGGCCGATGGAAGAACATTTTCAAGAGATTACATTCCTATTGTAAATAATGGTAAATACATGGGTCATATGTGGCAGTACACAGATATTACTGACAAAGTGACTATGGAAAAAACCTTAGAAAAGCAGCGACTTTTCTATGAAAAAATACTCAATGAAATTCCTGCTGATATTGCCATTTTTAGTCCTGACCATCGCTACCTTTTTCTAAACAAAGTAGCCATTCAAAATGAAGAAATTCGCCAGTGGATAATTGGTAAAGATGATTTTGAATTTTGTGCCTATAAAGGAATTGATGAATAATTAGCTATTCATCGTAGGAAGTTTTTCAATTCAGTGATTGAAAAGAAATCTGCTATTCAATTTATTGAAGAACATAAAAAAGGAAATTCTTTGAGTTACAAGCTTCGAATTTATTATCCTCTTGTTGTGGATGATAAAGTTGAGCTCGTTATTGGATATGGAGTTGATATTACAGAATTGAAAGAACAGGAATCAGCATTGGGGATTCAAAGAGCAAGAATGCAAGGTTTGCTTAACGTAATTAACGATGGGATTTTTAGATGTGATAGAGAAGGTAATATAAGTCATTGGAATGCTGCCTTTTTACATTTTATGCCTTTTAATATTTTAGAAAAAGAATCCATTAATTTACGGGACATAGTTTGCAAAGATGATTTCAAGGACTTGATTGAAAAAATTCAAACTATTCAAAATAAAAATGATAGAGTAAGTGGAATTTTCAGGATGTATGAAAAAGATATTACCAACATTCGTTTTTTCAATTATTTCTTTGCCCATTTAGAAGGTTCAAATGAAGAATATGAACTACTTGGTCATATTTCAGATGTAACAGACAGAGAGCTTAGAGAACAACATCTGTCCGAAGTTCTAGACAAAGAAAAAGAACTCAGTGATTTGAAAACAAGGTTTATTCGAATCACTTCTCATGAACTAAGGACGCCGCTCTCAGTAATTTTGAGTAATGCTGAAATTCTCGATTTATTGCTCAATAAAGAACAAGCTGATCAAAATGGTGTAAACAGATTTTCAAAATATATCTCACGAATTACCAAAGAAGTATCAAGAATGACCGACATATTATCGGAACATATCATTGTTAGTAGATTGGAAGAAGGAAAGGAAGCTTTTCATCTTAACGAAGATGATTTGTATCAATATGTTAACATTATCATTCACGATCAATTTTCACCCTATTTAGACGGAAGAACGCTAGAGTGTCATTGGGATCAAACTGTAACTAAAGCATGGTTTTGCAAACGGATGTTGCGGTATGCCATAATCAATATAATTAGTAATGCATTTAAATTTTCATCAGGAAAAAGAAATCCTGAACTACGTTTCTTCAATGATGAAAAAAATATGTATATTGAGATTAAAGATTTTGGAATAGGAATTCCAAGTACTGATATGAAAAATATTTTTCAATCTTTCTATCGTGGCTCTAATGTTGGCAACATTTCAGGAACAGGGATGGGCTTGATGTTGACAGATTTTATCATTCAAAGCCATAGAGGTAAAATTGATGTCAAAAGCGAGATTGGAAATGGTACAACATTGCTTATTGCTCTACATATTCACCCTCAAGATATAACCAAATTACCTTGAATAAATAGTGTTTAATATTATGTCAAAGGAAAGAATTTTGGTTGTCGAAGATGAGGAATTTATTGCCCATTGAATATTGGAAATTTTCTCTATAAATGATTATCAATCTAATTGAGCATCTAATTGAACTGAAGCATTTGCCTTATTGGAATCCAATGAATATGATTTGATATTATGTGATATAAATTTGCCTGATATTGATGGCTATGAAATTCTAAAAAATGTTCGTGGTAATTTAAAAACTTATAGAACATCATTCATTTTTCTTTCTGCTTATGCTGGTGACGAAGAGATTATATTAGGAATGAACAAAGGCGCAGATGACTATTTAACTAAGCCGTTTACTATTCACTTGCTTTTAGATGCAATAGAAGCGATGCTTAGCATTGGACGTTCTCAATCACAATTATACAAAACCGATTTGAGCAATAAATGGCTCGAATTGCTCAATGCAAATTTTAATTCTGAATTTTTATACCCACTAAATGATATTATTTCAGCTGGATTTTTAATAGAAAAGGCTTTACCAGACGAAAAAAAATCAGTTTAGAAACGTGATTCAATCCATCAATGTTTCTGGACATAGAATGCTGCGTAATACAAATAAACTGATTGCGTTTGTCATGATTTCCAGCAATCCAAGTGAATTTAACAATGATCATTTGTTCAATGATGATTTGCAACTCGATGAAGTGGTCAACCAAGTTTTAGTTTCTTATGCTACTGAGCGAGTAGATTTTTATAACCAACTTATTGTTTACATTCATCCAATTGGAAGTTTTAAGACAAGTCAAGATTATGAAAAGAATGTAATAGAGAAGTCAATGAAAAATATGATTAATTTCAATGCAAGAGATAAAAAACTATCAATATATCTCAATAGATCAAATAGAAAACCATTCATTTCATTTGTCAATCATTTTGATCAATCAATTGACTTCAATATTAATTATATTGACTTGTCGTTTATCCAAATTAGGTATTTGATAGCATCCAACACGGCAATACAAAATATTTTTTTGAAAATATTGTTTTAACTAAATACAAAGAGAGTAGAATTGGTTTTTACCAACTTCCGCTAGAACCACCTCCTCCAAAACTGCCGCCGCCAAATCCACCAAATCCGCCACCACCGCTTGAACCGCCGCCCCAGTTTCCGCCACCGCCACTGAAAGGACCACCAAAATAACCACCGCCCCAATGTCTTCCGCCACGACCACTCATATAGTTGACTCCACCGCCGCCTGATTTTTTGATGATGGTAAGAATAATATATATTACCAATACAATGAAAATGATGATGCCTCTTGGATCACTGTCTTCCTCCTTCTCATCAGCTTGATATTCTCCTTTCGTTGCTGCAATAATTGCATCACTTGCTTTTGTGAAGCCCCCGAAATAATTACCTGATTTGAATTCGGGCACAATTTCATTTCTGATAATTCTGCCGCATTGTACATCGGTCAGCGCGCCTTCAAGTCCATAACCTGTGGAAATGTTAACTTTTCTTTCGTTGATAGCAGCAATTAATAAAACACCATTATCTTTTCCTTTTCTGCCGATTCCCCATTTGTTGGCTAATTCAACAGCGTATTGTGCCACTTCGTAGTTACCAATACTTGTAACAGTGACTATTGTGATTTGCGTAGAAGTAGTTTGATCGAAACCTACAAGCTTATTTTCCAATTCAGTTATTTGTTCGTTGCTCAACACATGTGCAAAGTCATTAACCAATCTTGGTGGTTGCGCAGGTGAAGGAAACTCTGATTCTGATTGTGCAACAACACAAAACGGAATGAAAAGAAGAATGGAAAAGAAGATATTTTTGAAGTAGGTCATGATGAAAGCACTTTATTTTCCAAACACAATTTCGTCCGGTAGTTCGTTTTTGTTGATGGATTCAGTGAAAGGAAAATGGTGTGCCAATGCATTTCCCAATTGTTGAATACAAATAGCTAAACCTTCAGCAACTTGACCTGAAGCCAGTTTTTGTTGTAATTGATTTGCCGCTGCCGTCCAAAACGAAGGGCCGCCTGCATGAATATAAATTGCTTCATCTCCAAAAATGGCAAACTGCCGGTCTTCGATAGCTAAATAAATAATTACAGCATTCCGATGAACAGTTTGGTACATTCCAAGCTGAACAAAAACCTCCTTGGCTCTATCCATCGCATCAACATAAGCGCAATGGCTTTCTACATACACGCGAAGTTCGCCTGTAGTGGCAGCCTCCGCAGAGCGAATTGCAGCAACAATTCGCTCTTGGTCAGCTTTGGCAATCAGTTCTTTTTTATTGGAAAATAAAGACATGAATCGAAAGGCTTAGAATTGAACTTGGGGTGCTGTTTGTGCATTTTTATCTGCTTCAAACATTCCTTTTCTTGAAAAGCCCATCATGTTTGCTAAAATGTTGTTTGGGAAAATACGCAATTTAGTGTTGTATTCCTGAACAGCATCATTGAAGTTTTTACGAGCAACTGTGATTCTGTTTTCAGTTCCTTCGAGTTGAACTTGCAAATCTCTAAAAGCTTCTGTAGCACGCAATTGAGGGTATTGCTCAGAAACAACCATCAATCGACCAAGCGCTTGACTCAATTGACCTTGAGCCGCTTGAAATTCTTTTAATTTTTCAGGTGTTAATTGGTCAGGATTAACTTGAATAGAAGTTGCTTTTGCACGAGCATCAATTACATCAGTTAAAGTTTTTTGTTCAAAGTTTGCAGCACCTTTCACAGTGTTGACCAAATTAGGAACAAGGTCTGCACGACGTTGATATTGGTTTTGCACTTCGCCCCATTTGCTTTGTGACGCTTCGTCAAGTGTTACTAGGCTTTTTTGCACATTGCATGTCATCAAACCCATGATGAGCACCAATCCAACAATAGCTAATAAAATGATATTTCCTTTTTTCATTTTTTTAAAATTTCATCAAAATTAAGGTAATTCATTTCAATGCAAATGTGAAACAAAACATAATGGCTATAAATAAAAATATAATACTTAATTAAGTTTCATTTCCAATTGCGCTAATGTCTGTTATTTTTGCAAACAAATTCAATAAAAATGTCTGCTGCATTCGAAGCCAACCTAGCATTTGCTCAAGGATTGGATCAAACTGACACTTTATTTTCGTTCAGAGAAAGATTTCTATTTCCGCAACATAATGGAAAAGATGCATATTATTTTTGTGGCAATTCATTAGGACTACAACCCAAAAGTGTAGGTTATTTGATGAATTTGGAATTAGCAGATTGGGCAAATCATGGTGTTGAAGGTCATTTCAGAGCGCGTAATCCATGGATGCCTTATCATAAATTGTTTTCAGAAAGGCTTTCAAAAATTGTAGGTGCATCACCAAACGAGGTTGTTGCTACCAACACACTTACTGTTAATTTGCATTTGTTGATGATTTCTTTTTATAGACCGAAAGGAAATAGATACAAAATTATTATGGAAGCAGGGGCTTTTCCTAGCGACCAATATGCAATGGAAACCCAAGTGAAAATGCATGGTTATGATGCTGAAGATGCAATTATTGAGATTGCACCAAGAAAAGAGGAGCACTTGATTAGAGAAGAAGATATTATAACTGCAATTGAGCAAGCTGGAGATAGTTTGGCTTTGGTGCTTTTTGGTGGTGTTAATTACTATACTGGTCAGTTATTCGACATGAAAAAAATCTCGACTGCAGCACATCAAGTTGGTGCTTACGCAGGTTTTGATTTGGCTCATGCTGTGGGAAACGTGCCGCTCGAATTGCATGATTGGGATGTTGATTTTGCGTGTTGGTGTTCCTATAAATATTTGAATTCTGGTCCTGGAGGTGTTGGTGGAATTTTTGTTCAAGAAAAACATGCTGCCAATCCTGATATTTTTAGACTTGGTGGTTGGTGGGGAAATGATGAGTCCACAAGATTTAAAATGGAGAAAGGATTTATACCAACAAAGACAGCAGAAAGTTGGCAGATGAGTAATGCTCCTGTTTTTAATATGGTAGCACATCACGCTTCATTAGATATTTATGACAAAACTTCTATAAAAGAATTACGAGAAAAGAGTTTAAGATTAACTGCATACGCTGAGTTTTTATTGAAACAAATCAAACATTTGCCATTCACTATTATCACACCAACAGATCCTAACAAAAGAGGATGTCAGTTGTCTTTATTGTTTCATGAAAAAGGAAAAGAGGTATTTGATTTCATTACTAAGGAAGGTGTTATTGCTGATTGGAGAGAGCCAAATGTAATTCGTATTGCACCAGTTCCTTTATACAACTCTTTTGAAGATGTATATCATCTCTATGAACTTATGAATAGTTGTGTTTAGATTAATTTACTAATGGCTGTATTCTATCAAAACCAAAAACTGCCTGTATTTCAGCGTTCTGTGCTCACAATTGGTACTTTTGATGGTGTGCATCATGGGCATCGGCAAATTTTAAATGAGGTTGTTCGCTATGCCAAGGAAATAGATGGTGAGAGTATTGTTGTCACTTTTGAACCACATCCTCGAAAACTATTGAATCCCGATAAGCCAATTTGGTTGTTAACAACATTGGAACAAAAGATACAGTTGATACTAGAAGCAGGAATTCATCATGTAGTTGTAGTGCCTTTTACCAGAGCATTTTCAGAACTTTCGGCTCAAGAATATGTGGAACAATTTTTGGTTAAGCAAATGAAACCACATTGTATCATCATTGGTTATGACCATCATTTTGGATACGATAGAAAAGGAAATATTGAATTATTGCAGAGCTACAAAGACATTTATTCTTTTGATGTCAAGGAGATTCCTGCACAACTTATTGATGAAGCAACTGTAAGCTCTACCAAAATTAGAAATTCATTGTTGGAAGGTAGAGTAGAAGATGCTGCTGCCATGTTAGGAAGAAAATATTCTATAAAAGGAATTGTTATTAAAGGCAACCAATTGGGCCGAACAATCGGTTATCCAACAGCGAATATAAAAACCGATTCTGAGGATTGGTTGATTCCATCAAAAGGTGTCTATGCTGTGCATGTTCAATGGCGACAAAAAATGTTGAAAGGGATGATGAGCATTGGTTTTAACCCAACGGTTTCTAATGAAAACAAAATTCATATCGAAGTTAACTTATTTGATTTTCAAGAAGATATTTATGGTGAAGAATTGACGATATATTTTGAATCATACATGCGTCAGGAAGAAAAATATTCTAGCTTAGATGCTTTGAAAAATCAATTAGCTGAAGATAAAATAAAGGCACTATCTGTATTGAAATAAATCAATGTAAAATAGTGCCTTCAACTTTCTAATTTTTTAATTTCCTAATTCAATAACAAGATCATTTGTGTTTACAAGTGTACCAGCTTTAAGTTCAATTGCTTGAATAATTCCATCTGAATGAGCCGTAATCACCGTTTCCATTTTCATGGCTTCAATGACGAATAATGGTTGATTTTTAGCCACTTTATCTCCTATTTTTACAAACACTTTAGACAGCAAACCTTGAAGTGGTGCGCCTATTTCGTTTTTGTTAGACTTGTTAATTTTTCTGTGTTCCTTTTGTTCCACTTTAATGGATTTATCTTGAACATCAACATTCCTTGTTTGACCATTGAGTTTGAAAAAGACAGTTCGTTTTCCGTTTTCATCAACTGGACCAATGCTCAATAATCGTATTAATAAAGTTTTACCTTTTGCAATTTCAATTGTAGTATCTTCTCCTTGATTCATACCATAGAAGAAAATTGGACTTGGCACGACTGAAACATCGCCGTAAGTACGCCAAAAAGCCAATCCATCTTCAAATACTTTTGGATAGAATTTATAAGATAAAAAGTCTGTTAAGGTTAAATCTGAACCAAATTTTTCTTTGAACTCAGCCACTTCTTTTTCAAAATCAATTGGTGGTGTAAGCGTACCTGGTCGAACAGATAAAGGTTGTTTATCTTTTAAAATAATCTTTTGTAGTTGTTGAGGAAATCCACCTTCAGGCTGTCCAATTTCTCCCATAAAAAATTGTTGAACAGATTCTGGAAATGAAATCGTCTCTCCGCGAGTCATTACATCTTCAGTAGTCAAATTATTAGCTACAAGAAATTGTGCCATGTCACCAACAACTTTTGAACTTGGAGTTACTTTTACTATGTCTCCAAATAAATTATTGACTTCTGCATACATGTCTTTGATAGCTTCAAACTTATCTCCAAGACCCAAAGCAATAGCTTGTGGTTTCAAATTAGAATATTGTCCACCTGGTATTTCATGTTGAAAAACATCTGCTGCACTTGCCATTAAGCCTGATTCGAAAGGATAGTAAACGGAACGTACTGCAGCCCAATAATCTGAAAATTGATTGAGTGATTTAATATCGTAAGGTAATTCACGTTCATGGAAACGCATCATTTCAACCAATGCATTCAAATTGGGTTGCGAGGTTAAACCTGATAACGCGCCGATAGCACCATCAATTACATCAACTCCAGCATCGATTGCCATGAGATAAGTTGCAGTTTGCAACGAAGAAGTATCATGAGTATGAAGGTGAATTGGCAATGAAGTTGCATCTTTTAAAGCAAGAATCAATTCTTTTGCTGCGTAGGGTTTCAATAAGCCACTCATGTCTTTGATAGCTAAAATATGAGCGCCTGCATTTTCCAAATCTTTTGCCAATCTAACATAATAATCCAAATTGTATTTAGTTCGTTTTGGATCAAGGATATCTCCTGTGTAACACAATGCTGCTTCTGCAATTCCATTAGTTTTTTTACGCACCATCTCAATACATGGAGCGACATTTTCCATCCAATTTAGTGAATCGAAAATGCGAAAAATATCAATTCCTTTTTCCCAGCTTTGTTGAATGAATAATTCAATTTGGTTGTCGGGATAAGCTGCATAACCCACGCCATTCATGCCTCTGATGAGCATTTGTAGCAAAATATTTGGTGCTGCTTTTCTAATTTGTTCTAATCTTTTCCAAGGATTTTCGCGAAGGAATCTAATACAAACATCGAATGTTGCACCACCCCAAACTTCCATGCTAAATGTTTGTGGATGATGACGTACAAAAGATTCCGTAACCTTCAACATGTCAATTGTACGCATTCTTGTTGCCAACAATGACTGGTGTGCATCACGAAGTGTTGTGTCGGTATATTGAATTGACTTTTGGTCTTTTAACCATTTTGCTAATCCTTCTGGTCCAAGTTCATTCAACAAATCCTTTGAACCTTTAGGTATCGGTTCATGCAAATTGTAATTAGGAATAATAGGCTTTTCAAAAACTTTGGTGTTATTTTTTATTGGAACATCAGGATTACCATTAACTGTGACTTCTGCAAGGAAATGGAGCATTTTGGTTCCACGGTCTTGCTTTTCAGAAAATTGCATCAATTCAGGATGTTCTTGAATGAAATTTACTGTTGCTTTACCTTGAATGAAATCTTGATTGGTGATTAGATTTTCTAAAAATGAAATATTGTTTTTTACACCTCTAATTCTAAATTCTCGCAAGGCTCTGTGCATTTTTTGTGCTGCTTCATTCATTGACTTGCCTTGAGTACTCACTTTCACCAACATAGAATCGAAAAAAGGACTGATTTTCATTCCTGGATAGGTGCTGCCTTCGTCTAATCGAACGCCAAAACCAGTTGCATTTCTATACGTTATTAACGTTCCATAATCTGGTTTGAAATCTTGAGTTGGGTCTTCTGTAGTTATTCTGCACTGAATTGCAAAACCATTTTTGGCAATTTCATTTTGATTTCCTAATCCAATTTCAGGATTACTTAAGGGATAACCAGATGCAATAAAAAGTTGTGTTTTAATAAGGTCAACACCTGTAATCATTTCTGTAACAGTGTGCTCCACTTGTATTCGTGGGTTGACTTCAATAAAATAAATATTTTCTTGTGCATCCACCAAAAATTCAACTGTTCCAAGATTATTGTATTGTACATCTTTAGCTATTGCAATAGCATATTTATATAAACTATTTCTTGTTTCTTCTTTGAGGTCAACTGAAGGAGCAATTTCAACTACTTTTTGAAATCTTCTTTGAACTGAGCAATCTCTTTCATACAGATGTACGATGTTACCAAAATGATCAGCAGCTATTTGAACTTCAATGTGTTTAGGATTTTCAACAAATTTTTCTAAAAATACAGTATCATCTCCAAAGGCATTCTTGGCTTCACTTTTGGCTTCATGGTATGCTTTTTTCAGTTGTTCTTCGTTTCGAACTACACGCATTCCTCTGCCACCACCACCTGCTGCTGCTTTCAACATAAGCGGATATCCAATTCTATTTGCTTCTTTAAGAGCTATGGATTCAGAATCTAAAGCAAGTTCGTTGCTTTCAATTAAAGGAATGTTTGATTCTTTTGCCACTTTTTTGGCCGTCACTTTATCTCCAAGTGCAGACATTGCATCAGGACTTGGACCAACGAAAATAATACCGTGCTCGGCACATTTTTCTGCAAATTTTGAGTTTTCTGACAAGAAGCCATAGCCAGGATGAATGGCATTAGCACCAGATTGGAGGGCAATATCAATTATTCCATCAATATCCAAATATGGTTTTAATGGGTCATTATCTGCACCAATTTGATAAGCTTCATCTGCTTTATATCGATGCAATGAATATCTGTCTTCAAATGTAAAAATGGCAACAGTTGGTATGTGTAATTCTGTTGCTGCTCTAGAAATTCTTACAGCAATTTCGCCTCTGTTTGCAATCAATAATTTAGTGATAAGCATGGTGAAATAAAGTTTAAAAAAAGGATTGAAAATTAACTTTGAAGATAATATCTATTTTTTAATTTGTTTATAGTTAAGCTTGTAATATTAATGTGATTTTGTTTAAAATTGAAAAGGTTGCCATTTGGCAACCTTTTCAATCAGTGAAACTATGTTAATAACTTATTCAATAATCACACCTATAGCTTCAACACGAAGTTCCACTTTAGGTGACTTTATTTGCGCTATTTCGTCAGCAGATTTTCCAGCATCTTCAGCTAAATGTTTTAATTCTTTAACTGAAACAGTTTGTTTTATTGCTTTGCCACGAACAATAGCATGATGACCAGCTAAATCTTTTGGAATCAAAAACGAATGATTTGCGAATTTAACTAACAAGTCTTCGCCATTATCATTTTTTAATTTCATCCAGCAACCTTCAGCTTGACAAACCTCAGCAATTGGACCCATAACAACTATGTTTTCAAGTGCATTTCTTTTACCAAGTTTACTAACTAACTCACTTACAACTATTCCATTGCTCGGTTTGAATGGTTTTCCATACTTAGTTCCACCTTGCGCGAAGGCTATTCCTGAAATCATTAATGATAAACTAAGACAGATAATGGATTTTAATTTCTTTTTCATGAGTATTAAATTTTAATAATAAATTTTATTTTTTAAAAATTGATTGACGTATTCCTCAACACCTTTTTCCAAAGTGTGAAATTGATTCGGGTAACCTGCATAGATTATTTTTGACATGTCCGCTTCTGTGAAATATTGATATTTATCTCTAATGTCAATAGGTGTGTCCACAAAATTAATATTGCTTGGCAAATTTAATGCTGTAAAAATTGCATTTGCAAGGTCTTTGAAGGTTCTTGCCTTACCTGAACCAACATTATACAAACCTGATTGAGGTCGGTTTTCCATTAACCAAAAGCACATTTGCACCACATCTTTTACATATACAAAATCTCTAATTTGTTCACCGTCCTTATAATCTGGATGATGTGAACGAAACAATTGAACTTGACCTTTTTCTTGAATTTGGTTGAATGCATGGAAAATCACTGAAGCCATTCTTCCTTTATGGTATTCATTGGGACCATAAACATTGAAAAATTTAACACCAGCCCAAAAGGGTGGTGTATGTTTTTGTTCAATAGCCCAAATATCAAAATCATTTTTAGATCGACCGTATGGATTGAGCGGCTGCAAGTTTGGAACTATATCGTGACTATCCTTATAGCCAAATTCTCCGTTGCCATAAGTTGCAGCTGAGGAGGCATAAACCAAAGGAATATTTTCTTTTATACAAAAATTCCAAATGTCTTTAGAATAATCTAAGTTCCATTTTTTATGAACGGCATAATCCATTTCCGTGGTGTCAGTTCTGGCTCCAAGATGGAACATAGCTTTAATTAAGCAAGGATGATTTTCAGCCCAATCAAAAAACTGTTCGCGATGAACGCGATGAATTGATTTTTTATTTTTAAGGTTAGGCGTTTTCGATTCTTTTGAAAAATCATCAATTAAGATGAGTTGATCGAAACCTAATTGATTCAAATAGCCGGTAAGATAGCTTCCGATGAAACCAGCTGCACCCGTAACGGCTATTATATTTGAATTGTTCATTATTGAATTTAAGGATTAATGTCCTTCATTGTGACCTTCAGCAGGCGCAGCGTATTCTTCTGTAGCAGCTTCATGAGAAGTTTCATGATTCGCTTCAGTTGTATTTTGGTGCATTTCATGTTTAGCTCCGTGTCCCGAACCTGATTCGTGGTCGCTGCTCATGGCTCCAACAAAATTTACTGCTGCAAGAAAAAGTCCTACAACAACGAGAACTAGCCAAATGGCAGATGGAAATGAAGTTGATGGTTTATCAACTGGTTGATGATGATGCGCTTCGTGAGACATATTGTTTATTTGTTTTTTAACAGCAACAAAAGTAAAAAATTACCTTGATTAAAAGGCAAGACAGAATCTATGATTTTAATTCAATTTAGTTATTTCTTTAATGCAGGAGCTTTCATGATTGCACCACATTTTTTACACGTACATTTTTCACTGTCTTTGTAAAATCTTTCCATTACTGGCGGCAATTGTGAAACGATGTCCGTAAGTTCAAAATATTCTTCATAAAGCTTATTGTCGCATTGCTCGCAAAACCATAAAAAACCATCAATTTCACCACCTTTACGGACTTTTTCAATCACTAAACCTACTGTGTTTGGTCCACGTTGAGGTGAATGGGGTGTTTTTCCTGGTAGTAAAAACATTTCACCTTGCTTAATTGGAATGTCAACTATTTTCCCATCTTCTTGAATACGAACAGTTACATCACCTTCTAATTGATAGAATAATTCTTCACTTTCATTGTAGTGAAAATCTTTTCGGCTGTTAGGTCCACCAACAACCATTACTATGAAATCACCTGCTTCTTTGTAAAGCGTTTGATTACCAACAGGTGGTTTCAATAAGTGTCTGTTTTCTTCAATCCATTGATGTAAGTTAAAAGGTCTTGTAATTGCCATGATTTAAGAATTTCCTCATTTCCCGATTGGTGAGGTGCCAGTGAAAAATATAAACCAATTAAAATACGGGTGTCTTTAAAATGGTTTTAGAACTTTAAGTTTTATAGTTTCGATTTTAGTGTCATTGACAAGAAGAATATCAAATTCGTACATGTCAATAATGATTTTTTCTTTGATTTTTGGAATCTTTTCATGGTATTTTACAATGTAACCTGAAAGCGTTTCCACTTCATCATTCTTGAAATTTAAGTCGTATTTTTCATTCAAGTAGTTTAGTTCTAATCTGCCAGAAAAAATATATTCTTGTTCTGAAATTTGTTTCTCAACATATTTGTCTTTGTCGTACTCATCATAAATATCCCCAAATATTTCTTCTAAAATATCTTCCATTGTAACAATTCCGGCAGTGCCCCCAAATTCATCAATTACCCAAGCTACGCTTTTCCTTTCTTTGGAAAATAAGTTGATTAGTTCAACAGCATTCATAGCTTCTGGAACAACTGGAATTTGGTGTATTATTTCTTCAATTGTTTTAGGTTTTTTGTTGCAATCAAAATGATGAACATAACCTGAAATATTATCCAAGTTTTTATCATAAACAATAATCTTAGACAGTTTAGTTTCAATAAAAAGATCTTTCACTTGTAACATTGAAGTGCCAATTTCAACACCCACAATTTCATTTCTCGGTATCATGAATTTGCGCACTTTAGTATTGACTAATTGGAGTGCATTGTCAAATAGTTCTTTATTAACTTCATTGTTTTCATTTTCATGACCATGTAAACATTGTTTGATAAATTGGTCAATATTTACTCGGTGAAAAATATTTTTTTGTTCCTTGATATTAACGTTGAATAGGTATTTCAACATAAACGCAGCAAGAGAAACAAACCAATTCATAATAGGAGATAAAACCCAACTCGCAACATACATGGGCACGGCAACAAAAGATAATATTTGTTCTGACTTTGATCGAAAAAGTGTTTTGGGCAGAAATTCAACAAACAATAAGATAATCAATGTTGCAAATAAAGTATCAATGCCTAAAGTGAGCCATTCTGAACTTAATGGTTTGGGAAGAAAAACTAAAAAATGATCTATAAGTTTAGTCATTTGTAAACCATAAATAACTAAAACCAAATTTATGCCCAATAAGCTAGAACCTAATAATTCAGAAGGGTTTTCAACAAATCGACCTAAAATTTTACTTGTAAAATGACCTTGCTTTTTTTTTAATTCAATATTGAGTTTGTTGACCGACGCAAAAGCAATTTCAGTTCCAGCAAAGAAACCAATTAGGAAAATACAAATAAGAATTAGTAATAAAATCTGACCCATAAATGTCTTTCAAAGATAGCAAACTATAGCACTAAAATTACTTTAGATTTCTGGCTTTGATGAGCTAAATGAATGCTTTTTCTTTTCTTTGTGTTGTGCATTATGATTATATAATTGTTGGTCAAGGCATTTCAGGAACATTATTGTCTTGGCAATTGATCCAAGAAGGCTATCAAGTTTTAGTTTTCGACCAATATAAGATGTCGTCGAGTAGGGTAGCAAGCGGATTAATCAATCCTGTGACAGGAAAGAGATGGGTAACAACTTGGATGTTCGAAGAATTACTGCCCATTGCGGAACAAAATTATACTCAATGTGGTCGAGAACTTGGTTTAAACATATGGAATGAATATTTAATGATTCATATGTTTAAGTCTGAGGAGACTGCTCAATTTTTCAGAAATAGACTGGCACAAAATGCACCTTTTTTAGAATGGTTTAATGATACAGCAATTTGGAATAATTACTTTAATTATCATGGTCCAATAGGAGCTATCCAACCGTGTTTCATGGTTAATTTGCCAGATTTATTGGATCGTTGGCGACAAAAGTTGATGTCAATAAATTCATTGAATGAAAATAGTTTTGATTGGAATAAATGCAATTTGGATGGAAAGCATGTCATTTATGAAAATTATTCAGCAAATAAAATAATCGCATGTGAAGGTGCTTTGTCTTCGCTTCACCCTTATTTTAAATCACTTCCTTTTTCATACAATAAAGGTGAGGTTTTGATAGTTTCCATTCCTAATTTACCTAAAACATTTTTATATGCTCATGAGTTCAAACTTTTACCATGGAAAGACGGGCTTTTTTGGTTGGGGGCTTCATTTGAATGGAACTACGAAAATGAATTGCCAACTGCTAATTTCAAAGTAAGAGCAACTCAATGGTTACAACAAATTTTAAAATTGACATTTAAAATTGTTGATCATTTTGCGGCAACTCGACCTTCTGTTGTTGATTACCGACCTATTGTTGGTGCGCATCCCATATGTCAAAATTTATTAATCTTAAATGGTACAGGAACTAAAGGTTGTTTGCAAGCACCTTATTTATCAAACTGCTTGAAAGATTATTTATTGTACAATAAGCCATTGCCTGAAAGTATTGATATTAAACGTTTTCAGAAAAAATAGCCTACTGAAATTCAGATTTGTTTAATTGTATGATGTCAGGCGATTGAATGAAATACATTTTATACCTGAATCGAATATCTGTTTTGAAAGTGATTTTGAAACTGCCTACATTATACATTGGTCTTGGGAAATGCATGGCTAGTAATTCCATCGTACCAAAAACTAAATTGTTATTTCGAATTCTAATACCACCTCCAATTCCAGTATAACCATCTGCACTAGCAATTTTGTAATTCTGTTGATTCAATAAACTTACTCCCATAGAAATAAATGGAGCAATCCGAAAGCCTAAAAATGTTTTTGGTGTATAAAATATGGTTTCTGTTTGGAGCGAGAATCGTTGCAATCCTTGAACGCTATCGGTGTTAAATTCTTGTAAACCAAAAGCATTATTGATGCGCAATGCTTCTTCAGATTTTTTATGATACAATCCAGAATAACTCAATTTTATTTTTTCTCTTATCTGCCAATTTCCTAGCTGAAAAAGTGGTGTATATAAGGTTAAGCCTGCAAGAAGTCCAATGTCTTCTGCGTCATGATTTCGGTAATAACCACCAATTTTTACTTGAAAATCTAAAAATCCTTTTCCTCTTGTCACCGAATTTTTATGCAACTGAAAACCGAGATAAGGTCGTTCTAAAAACAATTGTTTTGTCCAGCCTGCAGTTGCTGAAATGCTATATCCGGTGGGAATATCTTCTGTATTACCAAAACCATAGATGTAACTGAGTTTGTAAAAATCTTGTCTAAAAAGACTTAATTCCGTAAGCAACATTTGCTTGTCATTATAAATCGGATCAAATTGTTTACCTATTGATTCTGGTGTTTGTTTGAAATCAATTTGCAAATATCTTCCTGAGAGAAAAATATTGTTGCGTTTGATGTTGCTGCTAAGTTGATGCCTGCCTAAATTATATCCTAGCCAATAATCATAGAAGTCATATTTATAAGCTAAAAAATGATACCAATCTTTCTTATAAAAATTTTCACTCTTATTTCTGCTAATTTCTAAGCCACCTGCAAATTTTGAAAATGGAGAAATCAATGGATGTTCTAGCCTGATATATATCGCAGATTCATCTTCTGTTCCTTCGCTTTTCCCTGTATTGATTTGAGTCCAAGCAATTGTGCTGTTGATAAAACTACCGCCAATATTATTTTTGCTATACAAAACTTCAAAACCAGATTGAGGAAAGCGCATTTCATCCCACAATCTTACAACTTGAAATTTATGTCCACGCCCTCCGATATTGGCATTTGACAATCTTCCCTTTATACTTCTTTGCCCTTCAATATCAGCTATTCCACTAATTGAAAAAAGATCTTTTGTGATGATAATCAAATCTACAGAATCATTGTCGGTGTGACTTGGTTGCACAAAAATTCTTGCATCCTGAATAAATTCAATAGTTCTTAAAAATCGCTCATTTACAGCAAGTTTTTCAGGAATTAAAGGTTCATTAGTTTTAATGAAAATATTTTCTTTAATTGTTTTGACTTTAGTTGCTGAATGTAGTTGATTGAGCCAAGATTGGCTTTTAGTTTTCAGCTTATTTTGTCCTTCATCAAAATTTCTTTCAAATCCGAATTGTCTGATTTCAATGCTTCTAATAATTTTACCTTCATAGGATTCATAAGCTTGTTCACTCATTTTCATTTGCATGGAACAAGCATTTTCAGCTTCACAATTATTAGTGAATAGCGTATTTACAGAGCGTTTTATTATTTGATCAAGTAGGTCGATACCAGTTGTAGCCCATTCTTTATTTTGTGCTTTTAAGGGCTGATTAATAAAAAGAAATAGGAAAAATGAAAAAGTTAAGTAGCGATTGATTTTCATTTTTGCTCTGTCAGAAAAGTAGTGCTCAAATTTAACTCAGCAAATCTGCAACGGCTTTATCAATTGTTGAGAATTTAAATTCAAATCCTGCTTTTCTTATTTTATCAGCACTTACAGTTGTACTTTTTAATACTTCAATTGACATTTCACCTAGCCCAATTTTTAGCATAAAACTGGGAACTGGGATGGGTATTCTAAATCCTTTTTTATATTGGTCGATGGTATCCATTAATTGCTTTTGACTAACCGGATTGGGTGTAACCGCATTGTAGATACCATGTATATTTTCACCTTTCAAAGCCCAAATTATTGCATTGCATATGTCCTCTATATGTATCCAACTGATGATTTGTTTTCCTGAACCGAGAATGGGTTTAATGCCAAAATTTTGAGGCATAGCAAATTGAGGAAATGCGCCATGGTTTTTACCTAAAACTATTCCAAATCTAAATATTGTAGTACGCATAGTTGTTGATGCCTGAATTGATTCTTTTTCCCAAGCAGAACAGGTAGTACCTAAAAAATCAGGAAAGTAATTTGCTGTTTCGTCAAATGCAGATTTGTTTTCTATTTTATCCGGACCATAAAATCCAATTGCCGAAGCCGCAATAAATGTTGTGCAATTGGGTGCATGTACTTTCAATTTTTCAATTAAAAAACTTGTACCCAAAATTCTACTATCTACTATTTCTTTCTTTCTTTTAGCTGACCATCTTTTATCGGCAACGCCAGCACCAGCCAAATGAATAACCGCATTAATATCTTTAAGGTAAGTTAAGTCAAATTTTTTCTCTGTTGGCGACCAATAACTATATTTTATTTCATCATTTTGAAGTGTTTTATGAATAGCTCTTGTAAAAATCACAACGCGATAACCCAATAAAGTCAGTTGTATTGCTAATTGATATCCTACAAATCCTGTCCCTCCTGTAATGCCAATTGTTTGCATGATGTTTTGTTTTATTTTATGCGTACTGTCGTATTTGTTAAATATTATAAAGGAAGTTAATTATTTTATTTTTAAATAGAAATAATTGACCAATGATTTATACGAAATAGACAATTGCTCTTTTTGTTTTTATAAAGTTTAATACAATCTCTTTATTAGAATGCTTGTTGAAAATAGCATTGATTATGTCTTCATAGCTTTGTTCCAGCATCAATTTGTCATAAGAAGAAAAGATAGATTGAGCATATTTAAGTTTATTATAAACGGTGATAAAGGTCTGAAAATTAGTTCCATAAAACGGATCTATAATTGTAACAGCATATTCAAGCGGAGTTTTGTCATCCTTTTCTTTGCCCATCAAATGTAGTACCCAGCTCAAATGTTGATAGCGCCAATATGCGTTTATTTTATGTTTGCCATTGTTGATTATTACTTTGAAAAACAAATGAATTAAAGTAGGCAGTAATAGGATGAGAATAAGGATGAAAATACCTTCAATTATTAAAGTTTTAACTGTGATTTTAATTTTGTTGTTGTGCTCTGAATTTTTAACTAGTTCTTTTTGCTTTTCACTTTTTGAGGAATCTGCATAAACTATAACTTCATTAATTGGTGTTGGAATAGGCAATCTTCCAATTATATTTTCTAAGTTATTCTCTTTAAATTCAATTAAATTTAGCTTTTCATCAAATGAAATTACAGTAGCAATTTCATTTTTTTTAAGTTGTCTCATATCCAATGAAATACTGTCTCTTTTAATACTTGCATTTTTAAGATTCAACAATAAGCTAGTATTTTTTTCAACTTGTAATGTTTTGTCTTGAATCATGAATTGATTGATTTTCAAGACAATTTGTTTTTTCAAGGTGTCAATGTTTGTTATTATTCCTTCGCTCGCTAAAATAGCTTTCTGTGGAGGCGTTGGTGGTGTTCCATCTGGACTTGGACTTTCTTCTGCATCGCTATTACCAACAGTGGTATCAAAATCGAGCCAACCAAATTCTGGGAAATAAACTTGAACCCAAGCATGCGCTTGATCGGCATAATACCAATACCAGCCTTTGTTTTTATCGCTTCTATCTACAGTCATAAAACCAACTGCAATTCGAGAGGGAATACCCAAAGCTCTTAACATAAATAGCGTAGCGCCAGCATAATAAGCACAGTAACCTTTACGATTTTCAAATAAGAAATAGTTAAGCTTTGAGGCACTTGGAATATCTGGAATACCAGGATTATCTGTGTATTTAAATAATGGTTTTCCTGTACTGTCTTTTGACATAAACCAATCCCTCAATGCCAATACTTTATCTACAGTCGTGGTTTTATTTCCTGCAATTGACTGTGCTAAATTGGCAATGCGTTGAAATTTTACATCTTTTGGCATGAACGTGTAATATTTCATGAATGCTTCTGGTGTATTAGCATAATTTTTTGCAGTTCTTAATATTGCAAATCTTTTTGCTTGAAATTTTTGTAATTGCGGCTCTTTTGCATTGTAAACAAAATAAGCGCTGTTTAAAGAAGATACATATCCCTTAGCTCTATATGCAGATTTAAATTCAGCTTTGAAATCTTTTTCAATGGATATAGGTTGAACAAAAAAACCTGTATTGGGCGCTAAATATGTTGAAGGCGAGAGTTGTTTGGCATAAATTTCAACATCTACTGTATTTCTCAATTTGTTGCTCAATCCATTTTTTAAAACTGAGCTATCTGTTTTAGTGAAATATAATGGAATTTTAGAAGGGTTTGGTTCAAATAAATCGTTATTAGGAATAATGTTGTCTCTTTCAAAAGTCTCGGTTAAAGTGTCGAATTTTGTGTAATAAAAAGCAGTTAAATAAAGTGGATTAGGGATTTTAGTGTTTGGGAAAAAGTTGTTGATTTTTGCGCAAAACAATAAATCATTTTTTCTACCTAGATTACCCGTTAATCGAGCATAATCTTTTAAATCAAAATTACCGTTTTTATCTTTTTGCAACATACCGTTTTTGCCTTCCTTTCCTTTCCCACCATATTCCTCAACTGTAGATTTAATTTCCTTTTCCATTAAATAATAAACACCAGAAATCATTATCCCAATTACAAGAAAAAAAATTAAAAGTTTTGTTGTTACTAAAGCCCAAAATCGATTTATTCTTTCCTTCTGTCTATAAATTTGTTCTGCAATAAAAACAATATAAACAGCATAAAATAAAACTGGTCCAAATGCAGAAATGAGTTGTTCTACTGTTTCATTTTTTGCTTTTGCAATAACAGCAACACAACTTAAAGTTAATATAACTGAGATGAGTATTGCAAATCGTCTTAGTCTAATGAAACCAAAGCCTATTAACCATCCTGCTGAAAAAAGAACTGAAAAAACAATGAATTGAATAGATAGAAAAAAACTATCAAACTCACCAATTGCTAATTCATCTAAACCTTTATAAATACACCAAAATCCAAAAATCAATAAAAGAATAGTTGGTAAAAATCGAAACCTTAGGCTATAAAAGCAACTGCTTAAAATTGCACCAAAACTTGCAAAAAGTGATAGTTGAAAGCTAATAGAATTTTGAGTAGATACAAACGGAATAAGGCTTGTTTTTTGATCACCTATTATTCCAAAATAGAGTACTGATTGGTTGATTAGAAAATAGAATAAAAAGCAAGTAGGGAAAATGAGCAATAAAATTTTTGCTATCGATTCTTGAAATAATCTTGCTTTTGATGACTTCATAGGTTTTTTAAAAGTTTAAATTTAAAGCAAGGGAAGGCAGTAGGGTGTTAAAACTTATTTAAATTTATAGCAACATGTTCTTTTCAAAATAAGCTAATGCAAGTTCATAACTCATCAATCCTAGCCCGCTTATTGAACCCAAACATTTTGATGCGATAAAGGAAGTTTTTCTATATTCTTCTCTCGAAAAAATATTGGATATGTGTACTTCAATCGTTGGTATTTGACAAGCAGCAATAGCATCTGCAATAGCAATGCTTGTATGTGTATATCCACCCGCATTCAAAATAATTCCATCAATTTTGCCCATGCAACTCTGAATATAATTGATAATCTCACCTTCTACATTGCTTTGGAAATAAGAAATATGAATAATATTATTTTTTTGTTTCAACGATTCAATATAACTATCCATATCTTGATTACCATAAATCGTTGTTTCTCTTTTACCAACCAAATTCAAGTTTGGTCCATTGATAATTGCAACCTTTGACATTGAGATTTATTTTCAGCAAGATACAACGATAGAAGGTATATTTGTCTAGATTGCTTTTATAGGTCTAACTATTCGGCGCATGTTGGCAACATATATCAAAGGATTTAAAGCTTATTTACAGCTTGAACGCAATCTTTCCGAAAACACGGTGGATGCTTATTTGCATGATATTGCCATGTTTAATGATTATTTGCTTGTGGAATGTCAATCATTACCAATTGATAAAATAGAATTAGTTCATTTACAATCCTTTCTTCAGTTTATTGGTCAACTTGAATTTGCTACTTCTTCTCAAGCAAGGTTAGTTAGCGGCATCAAATCTTTTTTCAAGTATTTGCAATTAGAAGATTTAATTAAAATCAATCCAGCCTTGCTTTTGGAAGCGCCTAAGTTAAGTCGGCATTTACCTGTTTTTCTAAGTTTAGAAGAAATTAACCAACTGTTTTTATCAATTGATTTAAGTAATGATGAAGGTATTCGTAATCGTGCAATGCTTGAAACGCTTTATAGTTGTGGGTTGCGTGTAAGTGAGTTGGTTCATTTAAACTTGTCTAATTTATTTCTTGATGTTGGATTTATTAGGGTAATTGGAAAGGGAAATAGAGAAAGATTAGTGCCAATTGGTGAAGAAGCTATCAAGCAGATACATATTTATCGTGACTATGTTCGTCCTCACATGCCCATTAAATATGGCCAAGAGGATGTTTTATTTCTTAATAGAAGAGGAGGAGGATTATCACGAGTCATGGTTTTCATTATTCTTAAAGACCTTGCTGCGAAAGCAGGAATTAAAAAAAATATTTATCCGCATGTGTTACGTCATTCATTTGCCACTCATCTTGTTGAGGCTGGTGCTGACTTGAGAGCAGTTCAAGAAATGCTAGGGCATAAAAGCATTACTACAACGGAGATTTATACGCATTTAGATAACCAATATTTACGGGAAACTTTGGTAAAATATCACCCAAGATTTCAATAAATATCTATTCTTTTCGAATAGTTTTTCCAATCCTCAAAATGATCGAAACTTTTTATTCTTTCTGGATTTGAGGGATTAACTTGATTAATATTCTTAGACCTTAGAAATGATTGTAATGAATGTTTAAACAATTCATGAACTTCTTTCAATTCAGCTAAATCTTTTTGATTATAAATTCCAATTAAGGGTTCGATATAATTAGCTTCATTGATGTAGAATGTGGATTGCCAATTCGTTTGAAAAACCTCATATAATCTAATTATATCCTCTTTATTTAGTAATGGATAATCACAGCCTAGTACTAAAAAATGATGTTGTGAAAATTGTTTTTGAGCAGATAAAATTGCTGTTAATGGACCTTTATTTTCAAATTCACTTTGGTCTAAAATGTAATTGTAGTTAGAATCTAGAGTAGCTGCTTGTTCATTTCTGCAACAAATAAAAACCGATGAACAAATTTGTTCTAAAAGATGATAAGCATGAAGTCTTTGTTGCTGTTGATGATATTTAAGCAAACCTTTATCTTTTCCCATTCTTTTACTTTCACCGCCACACAATACCAGGCCAATTAGCTTTTCCATGAATTGATTTCACTTAGTTCGTTTATAATAATAGCATTCTTGAACTGATAATGTTGTATTATTTCTTCCAGCAAACTAGCTCTAACAACAATAACTAAATTGATATTTTTTTCAATTGCATTGTTTATTAAATTAGAAATTCCAGGTTCAAATCCGCTTTTTTGTTCTACTTCCAATTTGCCTATTTCATCAATTACTAAGAAGTCAATTGAATGATCCAAGGCTTTATTTAAATATTGTTTAGCTTGTTGAAAAGCATCAATTTTAAACTTGAATTTTCCAATAGAGAAATGTTTTTCTTTGTTATAAGCTTCGATTGGAATAAATATATTATTCTTATAAAATTGAAAATGTCTTTTACCTTCAATATCAGGCATTAAAACACCGTCCACATTGTTTTTCAACGACATCCAATGTTGTAATTCAGTTGTTTTTCCAGTTCTAATTGGTCTTGAAAAAATATAGACTTTAGCTTTCATTTTGATACGGATAAATAGTAGCAACTAGCAAATAGGTTATGAATAATTGATATCGCTTTAATCCATTTTTATGTCTTTTACTACATCGATAAGCAGGGTAGAGATATTGTCTTAATTCTGGTAAATAGTTTTCAATTGAAGCAATTTTCTCCTTTTTTGTAGTTTTCGATTTTTGTAACCAGTTGTTCAACAACCATTGAAAAGTTGGACGCACAATCCAAAGTAAAATGGCCATCACAGTGAAAGTTCTGATGATAATATAACTTGCTTTATTGAAATTATTCTCGCTCCAATAGAAGAGTGCAATCATCAAAAAAAGAATAATTAGTGTATTGATGAATTTATTTTTATGTTTCTTTTTTTCAATGATTTCAGTTTGATTTTCAAACAATTCATGTTTAAGTTCTAGTTTCATTGTATCTGCTTTTTCAGCTAAAAGTTTGGGTATTTTCAAACAGTAATTGGCGATGAAAATTGCCCAAATCAAATAAACCAATGAATAGGAAAGAATTAGCCAAAAGCTAAAAGAATAATTCGATTGAATTTTGAAGTCGCGCAACAAGCTTTCAAAAAAATTATCTAAGGAAACCCATAAATTTTTACCAAATATTATAGTTGCTACTAATATTTTTTGC
>CAZNVQ010000011.1:32053-32529 GCA_964576425.1 uncultured Flavipsychrobacter sp.
CCAATAAAGCAATAATTGCAAACAAATAGGTTGCCGTTTTTTTGGGCAAAAAACGAAAACATAAAGTGCCAAATAAACCTTGAAAGGCAACAGCAATATATGCAGGAGGCGGAGATTGGGGACTAATAGCTGCTTTCAATGCTATGACCAACAAAGTGGATTGAAGGATTTGTTTGCTATTATTTTCACTAAAATTTGCTATTAATGAAATGATGACGATAGCAAATCCTCCAACAAAAAATCCTGTGAAAGGCAAACCTATTGCATGCATCCAACCACCAAGTCCACTTTCACACAAAGCCCAAAGTGCAGTAAGTCTAAAAACAATATTCTTATTTTGACTTTGTTGCATACCGTTTTACATCTTAAGGAGCAATATAGATATTATTTAGTTTAGCTGTTAAGTTTTAAGTTTAATATTAGAAGGCTTCAACAGGTTTATTTAATTTTTCACCGATAATAATTTGCCTTGTACC
>CAZNVQ010000012.1:0-11767 GCA_964576425.1 uncultured Flavipsychrobacter sp.
CTGCAGCTTTAGCAAAAAAATATGCTATTCCAAATGTTGCCTCAGATTTTGAAGAGGTTTTACAAGATGAAAATGTTGACACAATATTTATTACCACAAGACATCATCAACATGCCTCGATGGTGAATGCAGCTTTGAGTGCAGGAAAGCATGTGTTTGTGGAAAAACCTTTGGCAATTAACCAAGTACAACTTACATCAATAAGAGAGACATTCGAAAAAACAAACGGCTCGCAATTGCTTCATGTAGGATACAATCGAAGGTTTGCACCAATGGTTCTTAAAGCCAAAAGTATTATTGGAAATTCAGACACAACAATCACAATGACTGCAACCATTAACGCAGGTTTTATTCCTAATGATGTTTGGATTCATCATTTAGAAACAGGTGGAGGAAGAATTATAGGTGAAGCTTGTCATTTCATCGACATGATGATATTTTTATCAAGCAGCAAAGTGACAAGAGTACTAATGACTGCAATAGGAAAAAATCCAACATTAGAAACAGATACAGCTAGTATTTTATTACAATTTCAGAATGGCTCTATTGGTGTAATTAACTATTTTTCCAATGGTCATAAAGCCTATGCAAAAGAGCGTTTTGAAATTTTTGATCAAGGCAAGGTTTTAGTTTTAGATAATTTTAGAAAGTTAGAATGTTTTGGCTACAAAGGATTTTCTTCAAGTTCAGGCAAGCAAGACAAGGGACATTTAAATCAATTTAAATTATTGATGCATGCAATTAAAAACGGATCAAAACCTTTAATTCCTTTCGATGAAATTTATAATAGCACACAAGCTACATTTGCTGCTTTGCAGAGCTTGCAGACTAATCAATGGATTCAAATTGACTAATCAATGCACATGAAATGGACAATAGTTGCTGGCGCTAGACCAAATTTTGTTAAGATAGCTGCATTGATACAGGCTATTGACAAGCTTAACAGTACAGAGCCTAAAATAGAATATAGAATTATTCATACGGGACAACATTATGATTCAAACATGAGTGAGGCTTTTTTTAAAGATCTCAATATTCCTTTTCCATCAGCAAACTTAGAATGTCAAGGAGAAACTCAAACAGAATTGACAGCATCAATATTAGTTGCATTTGAGCAAGAGTTGATTCGACACAAACCTGACTTGGTTATAGTTGTAGGTGATGTAACCTCAACTATGGCGTGCGCCATAACGGCTAAAAAAATGAATGTTTTACTTGCACATGTTGAAGCAGGAATAAGAAGTGAAGACTTAACTATGCCAGAAGAAATCAATAGAATGATTACTGATGCAATTTCAGATTTCTTTTTTACCACAACGCAAGCTGCAAGTGAAAGATTAATTAATCAAGGTATTTCAAGTCAAACAATATTTTTTGTGGGAAATACGATGATTGATTCGCTCCTAAATAATGTTTCAAGATTCAAAAAGCCTATTTTTTTTGATAAATTCAATCTGAAAGAAAATCAATATTGGATTGCAACTATACATAGACCAAATAATGTTGATAATCTAAATCAATTGAAAGAGATAATAGAAACTATTGCCAACAATAGTCATGGCATGCCAATAATTTTCCCCGTTCACCCAAGAACTGCTCTTCAACTTTTAAAAATCGATGTTGATTTTTCTCAAGTTTATTTTGTTCCAGCTTTATCTTATTTAGAATTTATTTATTTATTACAGCATGCATTTGCTGTCATTACGGATAGTGGTGGAATTACCGAAGAAACAACTGTTTTGGGGATTCCATGTTTGACAATTAGAGACACAACTGAAAGACCAGAGACGGTGGAAGTGGGTACAAATGTGTTAGTTGGAACTAATGCTAAAAATTTAGTACCTCACATGAATTTATTAGCAAATGGAAATCGAAAAAAGGGCTCGATTCCAGAATTGTGGGATGGTAATGCAGCAAAGCGAATTGTCTCAATATTGATTAATCAGTTGTCATAATACATGTTCAAAACTTTAGCACTTTTATTCAATACTGTTATTTATTTGAAGCCAATTCAAATACAATATCACTTATGGTATAAACTCAAATGGATTTTTGGTTTCTATAAAAAGGTTAAGTATTCTAAATTCATTTCAGTAAAAAGGCTACATTTTGAATCATACCAATTAATAAAAAGTGACAATAAATATCTAGGAAATAATGTGTTTATTTTTTTAAATCTTCAACATGATTTTGGAAGCACTATAGATTGGCATTTTCAAAAGAATGGTCGATTGTGGCAATATAATTTGCAATACTTTGATTTTATTCATGATTCCAAATTTGAATTAGATAACTTTCAATTAATGATTGAAGATTTTAGTCAACAAATTCTTTTAAATAAAATTAAACTAGAACCTTACCTTGTTTCGATCAGACTAGTCAATTGGCTTTTGTTTTATTCTAAAACTGGGTATAAGTCTAAATCGTTTGATGAAGCAATATTTCAGCAAGTTCAATTTTTAAAAAATAATTTAGAATTCCATTTACTTGCAAATCATCTTTTTGAAAATTATATCTCACTATACATTTCAAGTTTGTATTTAGAAGATAAACCCCTTCAACAGTTTTCTATTGAAAATTTAAATAAGGAGATTTCGGAACAAATTCATGCCGATGGCGCACATTATGAGGGAAGTGTAATGTATCATATCATTATATTATCTAGGCTTTTAATTGTTCATCAACTTCATGTTCAAAATGCAATTTCTTCTGCTTTCCAGAAACAAATAGAGGTAACAGTTTGTAAGATGTATGCTTGGATGAATTTGATGCGTTTTAGAAATAATTCTTATCCATTTTTTAATGATGCTACATTTGATATTACAATATCATTAGCAACATTAGATAATTACTTTCATCATTATCATTTGCCTAAAATGCAAATCAAATTAGGCGAATCAGGTTATAAAAAGTTGGAAAATGAACATTTTGAAGTCATAGTGGATTGTGCAAATATTTCCCCAAGTTATCAACCTGGTCATGCGCATGCGGATATGCAGCACTTTTGTTTTCATTTTAAAAACAAACCAATACTTATTGATCCCGGAGTGAGCACCTATGAAGTTGGTACGCAAAGATTGCTAGAGCGTTCAAGCTATTTTCATAATACAGTTGTCATAAATGATGAGTCACAATCTGAAATTTGGTCTTCATTTAGAATGGCTAGAAGAGCAAAAATTAAAATAATAAAAGAGTCTGATGATACTGTTATATCCATTCATGATGGCTATAAGAAACGATTTGGTGTAGAATGTGAACGTTCTTTCAACCTAAATGCTCATGAGCTAAATATAATTGACACGTTAATTGGTAATTCAACTGTTCGAGCAAAAGCATATTTTTACTTTGCACCTGAGGTAACCATTATTGATTCAAATCATGAAACGTTAATGATTAATCAATCCTTATCTTTGAAATTTATTGGGATTTCATATTGGACAATTGAAAGTATTAAAATCCCAAATGGCTATAATCAGTTCAAAGAAACAAAAAGAATTGTTGTCACTTTTCAAAAAAAATTACAAACAATATTTACTGAATCAATTTCCTAAAATAGGACTTGCATAAAAGAAAAAATATTGGAGTAATAAATCCCAATAACGCGCCTAATACTAACCCCTTAAATTTACTTAAACCAACAACTTCAAGCGGAAGAATTGGGTGGTCAATAATTTGAACCAAAGGTGTTTCTTTTCTTAATCCTATTGAGGCAATTTCTAAATTTTTGACAAGTTCTTGAAGAAGAACTTTGTTCATTTCAACATCAATCATTTTTCGTTGTGCAGGAACTAAAAGTTGACGCATAGCCGGATTCATATTTGGATTAGCATCTGTGGATGTCGCAACACCAGAAATTGCAGAATGAAGTAAGCCTTTTACGGAATCTACTTGATGTCGTAGGATATTTACATTTTCTTGAGCTTTTTTTGTTTGTGTCTCAACATAAAATTGTGAAACATTACTTAACAGCTGTTCTGTGAAGTTTAGAGAAAATAATTCATTAGTGCTTTTTGTAGTTATCAAGAGAATATCAGCTTGTGCTTCTGGCTTACTTACTGTTAGATTTTTTTTCAAAATTAGTTGATACACAATGCCAAGAACACTGTCTTTAAATCGTTGTTGATCATTATTATTATCTTGAAATTTCAATTTTTTTATTGAAGAATTTTTATCCCAATTAATTGTTTTAAGATATGTGTCGATAAGCAGTTCCTGATTATCATTTGTTGGAGACAATAAAGTTCTTGAAATCATGGATCTTGATTGCATGAGTTCAAGAATGTTCTCGTCCTGAAGAAAGGTACCACCAGAATTTCCCATGCTCAATCCAAATTGAGCAGCAAGTGAGGAATAATCTGAAAGATTGTTTTTACTGTTGTCAGCAACAACAAAACTCAATTTCGCTACATAACTTTTCGGTACAAAGTAGGAACTAAAATAGCCTATTGTACTCAAGAGAAATACAGAAAATAGGATGACCTTCTTTTTTGCTAAAATTAATTTGCTCAAAGATTGACCATAAGACCAAATTTTCTTAAAGCTAATTTCTTCCTTTCTATATGTTGAGTTTGGTTGCGTCATGATAAAGCTCAAGTTATTTCGTTACTGAAAAAATCAGCGTTGCGATAGTTGCTATACCTGTAGTTAGCGCAACAATTTCACTGGTTGATAATCTATTTCTGCGGTCCTCTTTTGTTGGAATAAAAATTTCAGCTCCTGGTTGCACACTTGGATAGATATTGAATACTAAATATCTTTTTGTGCTTGCAATTGCGCCATTAGCATAAACAATATATGCATGTTTTTTCATTCCTTTTGGTGTATATCCACCAGCTTTTCTAACATAATTTTTGAAAGATATGCTTGGTTGATATACAATAGATGAAGGTGAAAGAACTTCACCGCTCACCTTAACAGTTTGTAATAATTTTGGAACAAAAATGATATCTCCATCCTCTAACAATAAATCATGTCGGCTTCCTGGTTTTTTCAGAATTGAGGGTAAGTCAATTCCTACAAAATTATTTCTCGCACTCATCTTATTAAAATCCACGCCAGCAGAGTCATTTGTTGCTTTTTGAAGATTTTCAATTTGCTCTTTTTTTATAGTTTCTTTGTTGATTTCAGTATGATTTTCTGTTCGATTATTTCTCTGTAATGAAGTGCCTTTCAAATAAGCACTTACAGTAATGCCACCAGCCCTTTGAATTAGTGTTGAAATCCGTTCATATTTATTTGTAACAATATAGTGTCCTGGGAACAATACCTCACCTTCTATTTGAACAGTTTTTTGTTTTTGATATCCAGGGGCTTGACGAACCGACACAATATCAAACGGTTGCAATGAAAACTGATTGGTTGATAGTTTTAAATCTCCTTCTACATCGACGTAAAATATTTGTGCAAGTGTTGTTGTGTCTTTTAGTGATTGAGTATTTCTATTTCTTCTGGCAATTTCAATTCTTTTTGGAGTTGCTCCTTCTTTGAATCCACCAGCTAATATGATCAAAGCTTCTAGACTCATATTATCTGCATACTTGAATGTTCCTGGATTTCTAACTGCGCCGTTGATTTCAAGTTGATAATTTTCTTTAAGATCAAAAATGGAAGGAATTAATACAATATCTTCTTTGATTAGATTAATATCTTTAGCATTTCCATTTATAATATTCTGTGTTTCAAAATTGATAATTTCTGTAGTTAAGTCAGATTTGGTTCTTGTGATGATGCCTCTATTTAAAAATGCATCTTCTTTTAAACCTTCCGCCTTTTGTAATAGTGATTTTAGTGTCATTCCTTCTGTAAGTTCAAATGCTCCGGGACGAAAAACTGCTCCCTGAATTTGTACTCTATTTTCAAACCTATTCAGAATTTCATCAACTAAAATTTCATCTCCCGATTGAAGTGAGAATAGATTAAAATAAGCTGATGTAACTTCTTCTATTCTTTTTTCGTTGGTTGTATTTCTAATGATTTTTATTCTGTTTCTGAATGCTATTTCAGTAAAACCCCCAGCATAATGAAGTGCATCATCTAAATGTTCGTTATGTTTAATTTCAAAAAAACCTTCTCGTTTAACTGCACCATTAATTTTGATTTTAGTTTCATAAGTTGGAATATGGATAACATCTTGATCTTGAAGTGTAATGTTATTCTTTAAATTCCCTTGCATCAAAAAATCATATACATCAATTTTAGCTTTTAATTGCCCATTTCTAATCAATTGTATGTAGCGCATTGAACCATTCTCATTTGGTCCACCCGATGCATAAAGCGCATTGAAAACGGTTGCTACACTTGGCAATGTGTAGGTTCCTGGTTTTACGATTTCACCAGTAATAATAACTTTTATGCTTCTAATGTTCCCTAATGAAATAGTTACAGAAGTTGCACCAGTTTGAATACCAGTGTATATTTTAGATAATCTATTTTTTATTCTTTCTCGAGCTTGTTCCATATTCAAGCCATTCAATGCTATGATGCCAACAGTTGGTACAAATATATTGCCATCTGGTGAAACTTTTAAACGATAACTCGCTTCTGAATAGCCATAAATATCAATACCAATCTCATCATCTGGTCCAATGATATAGTTGTTTGGTGTTGCCAAACGTAGATTAGGTTCAAATGTTATTGCACCATTTGAAAACAAATCACTTCCAAAAATTTTAGTCTCATTTTCTGATCTCGGTTTTATCGAATTTTGTATTGTATTGGGAATTGATCTTGATGTTGACTGTGCATTTTTATTTACAAAATTTGATTTGTTTATTTGAGCTAATCTGCTTTTTATTTGTTCCAAATCTGCGGCAGACCAACCTTTAGATTGCGCAATCTCTTCCCAATTTTTTTCTAAACTACCGTATGCTTGCCATTCATCAACCATTTGCTTGATTTGTACATCTGTTAAGTTATTGATGTCTATTGATGTTTGGTTTACAATATTTTTTTGCTGAGCGAATGCTTCAACATTAAAAAAAAGTATTAAACCAAGAATAAATATTAGCGAAACAAAGCGTTTATACATTCAATATGTTTTATGAATAACTATTTTCAAGCACAAATTTAATGATATTAATAATAGTTTTATGCATATGGATTTTATTTCCATGTTGCTGCTGGCATTTTTTCAGGAAGCGAGTGCTTTCTATTTTTGTTTTCATTTTTCAGCCATTCGATCAGAGGCTCAAAGTAGTTGAGCATTGCCTTTGCATTGAGATCTGTACCTGTGCTTTCTTTCAACACAGTTCGCCAATCTTTTGATGCTCCATAGTACATAATGCTTTTCAAAAAATTACCTATATCTTTATTACCATAATAGTTTGTTGCTCTCGGGTCTTGATGTAAAATATTTTTCGCAATATGCTCATGTAGTTGATAGAGCAAAACATAAGAAAGTGCATAGTCATAATATTGGGCAGGGTCGTCATTGATGTGAGTTTTGGTAGCAGCATCAGCATAGGTTTCATCTCTGTTGTTCGGTGAAGCAATACCTTGATATTGTTCACATAATGCCCACCACCTTTGATTAAACATGTCTTTAGATAAATTGTCAACATACATTTCTTTTTCGAAATGACTCATTGTTCCACAAGAAAAGAACATAAAAACAACAGAATTCAAAGCCTCTTTAAGCAATGCTTTCACTTCATCAGACTTAGTTTCAGGAGCTATTAATCCTCTAGCCACTAAATAGGGTTTTTGCATAGCTGCTAATCCCATCATCGTTCCTATGGCTTCGTGATAAGCTCTATTGGCTCCACTTCTTAACAATGGTGGCACATCATTGTTGGAATAGGTCATGTAATAATAAATATGGCCAAGCTCATGATTTGCTGTTTCATACCATTCTGAATTGGGCTCAACGCTCATCAAGCTTCTCACATCATTGTTCAAATTGATATGCCATGCAGAAGCATGATTATTTTTTTTCACATTGCTGTCTGCTTTGTAAGGATATAAACTTGACTTTTGCCAAAAGCTATTAGGAAGGGAAGGGAAACCAATACTTGTATATAATTTCTCTCCTTCTTTGACAATCCATTTAGCGTCTTTAGTTCCGAGCACACTATCTAAGTTTATCCCTTCAACCTGAACTACAGAACTCCAATCTTGACCCCATCTATTAGGTAACCAATGCGCAGGAAGAAGTTTAGGAACTTCATTGATTTTGTATTTTTTTGCTAATTCGTATCGCATCCAAGTATGCAATTCTCGATATAAAGGATAAAGTTCTTGCATCAACTTTTCCATTGTTTTCATCATTTCATTGGTACTAAGATTATAATCCGAAACTTGATAAGTGAAATAATCAGGATATCCTAGCGCCTGAACTGTTTGATTACGAAGTGACCTTAAGTCAGCCAAACCGTTTTTTAATGTTTTCCCAACTTCTTTGCTAGCTTCCCAAGCTGCCAATCTTTTGTTGATGTTATTTTCTTTTTTTAGAATATCATCAATTTCATTGGTACTTACCTTTTCTCCATTCAAAACATATTGAAAGCCATATAATTGTTGGGTTTGGTCGTTTTCGGCCTTAATTCTTTTTTTCACCAATTCTTCAATCGTTTGCGGATTATTGGCAGCAGCATAAAGAATAACTTCTAATTGTTTTTTTTGTTGAGGTGTTAACTTTTTTTGTTTTAAAAATTTTCGAGCGTGTTCAATATTGTATTTACTTCCGGTGAAAGCAGCCATAGCTTCGTCGGCTTTTTGTGCCTGAAAACTATTTATGGTGTCACCTTCTTTAATCTCAATATTGGCACGCCATTGTGCTAAAGAAACTTTGGTGTAATGTGTAACATATTCTTTGTTATAGTTATCAAGAAATTGTTGAACGGTTAATCTTTGTTCTTTTTCTTTTGCATAAGCGTTTAAACTAATTAAGCTAAAAGCTATTAGAACTATTCGAATTGAAATGTTTTTTATTTTCATGATTATTCAATATTGAAGTAATAATTTATTGGAGATGTTCAACAAATTGTTGAAGTAAAACAATCAGTCCATCAATGTTTTCTAAAGATATTTCTTTGGCTTTGTCGAACACATCATGGTAATAAGGTTTTGTTCCATTGCCATAGATAAAAATTGCTGGAACACCATTTTTACTGATATGATAATGGTCGCTATTTTGTGTTTGACCTCGTTCTGTGATTTTTGGAAGCAATTGTTTTTCATGATTGATTTTTTGCAACAGCTCAAACGCTTTTTTCTGTTCAGTTGCATTTACCACTGTAATACCATCTGTTGCATCGCCAGTCATATCTAAATTCACAACAAAACGAATTTTTTGTAGTGGAAATAATGGATGCTCAGTATAATATTTTGAACCCAAAAGTCCAGCCTCTTCACCACTAAAAGCCATAAATGCCAAACTGCATGATTGTGGGTTTTTGGCAAAATATTGTGCCAAGTACATCATCAAAGCAGTGCCACTAGCATTGTCGTGTGCACCCGGAAATAATGTTAGTCTACCCATTTTTCCAAGATGATCAAAATGAGCTGTAAATACTATAAAACTATCACGATATTTTGTCCCAGGAACAAAGCCTATCACATTTTGACTTTTGAATTTAGGGATGAATTTATTGTCCAATCTTGCAGCCATTTTACGAATTCGTTTGGGCATTACGGTGTCTTCAACATAGAAAATTGTGGAAGCAAAACTATCAGTAGCAACAGTCCATGTTAGTTTTCCATGTTGTGGTATAATGTAAACACCTTTTGGCAATTGACTACTGAAATTTCTTTGTGATTGATGAACATATTTTATCGCTGTATCCAAATTTTTAAATCGATAGGCGAACTTTGGTTGTAAAATTAAGCTTACTTTTTTCCAAGCAGCAGAATCTTTTACATTATGAAGGTCAATAGTTTTTACTTTCATTTTTTCAGTAGCTATTTTACTACTAGCAGCATGTACAATATATTCTTCCCCTGGGTTCATTTCTTTGCGTTGCAACTTCAAGTAAGCTGAGTTCGGAAAAGTGTTAACCGACATGTTGAAATGTTGTATGAAAGAACTATCTTTTTGGAAAGAGCGTAAACCAAATGTTTGAAATAATTTGCAGATGTGGTTGCTGGCTTTTTCAACACCTTTTTCTACATAACCTCTTCCAGCCATTGTTGGACTAGCGAGTTGCATGATTTCATTTTTCAACCATTTTTTCTCTTGTTGTGCTGCAATAGTTTCTGGCAAGCAGAACAAAATCAGAAATAATATAGCTGAAGTCAAAACATGCATGACGAAATCTTTTAGTTTCGATATTGGACTATAAATATAATATGCCAATTCATCAATGCGTTTAATTTTTATTTTCAATTCTTTTTTCGTTGCTGAAAAACCGATGATTCACTAGAAATATTGCTCCTATAATTGTGGGCAACACAATATTAAAAAGCCATAAAACTGTGGTGGCGGTAACAATGCCAGCAGCGTTGGAAGAGGCTGTTGAAAGCAAAAGCAGTCCTAGTTTTCCTCTAATTCCTATGTCGGCAACCGCAAAGGAAGGAATGGCAGTAACCGCAAAAAAATAAACAAATGATCGAGGCAAACCTTCCCACAAATTGAGGTCAATATTTTGCCATTGTAACAACAGCCAAAATTGAAAACAATAGATAAAAAATCGAATAGTTGAAATGAAAAGTGGAATATGAATTTTATGCCAACCATTGCCTTTGATAATTCTTTGAATGGCATAAATTTTTTTGAACAAAGAAAATCGGATGAGTTGAGCTTTTTTACGCTTCACTAAAAGCAAAAAAAGAACAATACAACTTATTATTACCAATGTATATGTAATAAGTATAATGTTTAAATAGTTAGGCAAAATGGAGTAACAAATTGCTAAGCCCAAAGTTCCCCAAAAGCTAACAGTAACTAATTGGGATGTTATGCCGACTACCATAGCAGGAATTAATCGCATAGGATGTTTGGTTAAAAAAAACATCCTTGCAGGATATTCGCCAATTTTATTTGGTGTGATGATTGACACAGCAATGCCAACAAAGATGCTTTTAAGTGTTTTTGAAAATGCAAATCCTATTGATTTTTGTTGAATAAGTAAGCGCCATTTGGTGTGCTCCAAAAATAAATTTAGTGGCAATAGCAAACTCGCAACAATTAAATAAGACAATTGAAAATCTGTACCCCAATGAGACCAATCTATATTTTGTTTCTTGATATCTTTCCAAATAGTCCATAATAAAATACTTGAAAGTCCGATACCTAGCCCAAAATTGAGCCATTGTTTAATATTTTTGTTCAAAATCATAAGTTGCAATCCCAACCAGAAATCATTTTAGGCATCGACCCCGGAACTTTAGTTATGGGTTATGGCATTATCAAAGTGCACAAATCTAACATTTCGTTGGTGGAAATGGGTGTTTTACAACTTGCTAAAAAACAAGACCATGCAGAACGGCTTGAAATGATATACAGAAAAATGGATTTATTGATTCGAACACATCAGCCGATTGCAGTGGCGATTGAAGCTCCTTTTTTTGGAAAAAATGTACAAAGTATGCTCAAACTTGGTCGTGCACAAGGTGTAGCCATTGCAGCAGCCATGATGAACGGACTTCGAGCTGAAGAATATGCACCAAGAAAAGTGAAACAAAGTATTACTGGAAAAGGCAATGCGACAAAAGAACAAGTATGGCAAATGTTACAACATATATTGAAATTTGATGAAGATCCCAGATTTATGGATGCTACCGATGCAGTAGCAGTTGCACTTTGTCATCATTTTCAATTGAAAATGCCAAC
>CAZNVQ010000012.1:11867-32396 GCA_964576425.1 uncultured Flavipsychrobacter sp.
GGCGAATTATGGATGTTTTCATTACAAAAGTTCGTCGTTATCTCAAAAGTCAAACTGATGTTCAGTTGCAAACAATTCACGGTGTTGGCTTTAAATTCAATTGCAACCCTGAACCACTTAGTTAGTAAGAAATCTTAAAATCTACAGGGCGCACTTTTTTAAGGTGCGCTTTTTTATTGTAATTGTCTTTTGTATAGTTGAATGATATTTTCAAGACCATAGTATAAAGCATCGCCTATCAAAGCGTGTCCAATAGAAACTTCTAATAAATTTGGAACAGATTGAGCGAAAAATTTCAAGTTTTGTAAATCTAAATCATGACCAGCATTGATGCCAAGCCCCAATTCTACTGCTTTTTCAGCAGACAAAACATATTCTTTTATGGCAACACTGGGATTAGCATTAAAATTTTTAGCATAAAATTCTGTGTACAATTCTATTCTATCTGTACCTGTTTGTTTTGCAGCCTTGACCATTGATTCAATTGGGTCAACAAATATGGAAACACGAATATTTGCTTTTTTAAATACTTCAATGATTTTTATCAAATACTGTTGTTGTTTGATGGTGTCCCATCCATGATTAGATGTTAGTTGATTGATATCATCAGGAACAAGGGTCACTTGGTCTGGACGAGTTTCCAGAACTAAATCTACAAACTTGTCTTCCAAAGGATTGCCCTCGATGTTAAATTCTGTGGTGATAATTGGTTTGATTTCACGCACATCCTGATATCGAATATGTCTTTCATCGGGACGAGGATGAACGGTGATTCCATCAGCTCCAAATTTTTGGCAATTGATGGCGGCTTGCAACACATTGGGATTGTCTCCTCCTCGGCTGTTTCTCAGCGTGGCAATCTTATTTATATTGACAGATAGTTTAGTGGACATAAGCTTATTTGTGTAAAATTAATTCCATTCTCTTAATTTGCAGAAATGCTTTTCAGACAAATAAGTTCTTTGCGTTGGCTTTGTTGGTGTAGCGTATTTTTTTGGGCTATACATCAACAAGGCTGCGGTGTAGATGAACCACAAATGTCGAAAAAAACATTGTTCTTGAATTATTCTGCAGGCAATATTGAATCCATTGATCCGGCATTTGCCAAGAATCTTTACAATATGTGGACAGTTCATATGGTGTTCAATACTTTAGTGAATACGAATGAACATCTTAAAATAGAACCTTGTTTAGCTAAAAGTTGGGAAGTTTCATCTGATGGATTGACCCATTATTTTCATTTGCGAACGGATGTTTATTTTCAAGATAATCCGCTTTTTCCAAAAGGCAAGGGAAGAAAAATGACTGCTGATGATGTGGTTTATAGTTTCAATAGAATTATTGACCCAAAAGTTGCATCGACGGGCGCATGGATTTTCAATGATAAAATTGCTGTTAAAAATCCTTTTGTGGCAATCAACGATTCGTTGCTACAAATCAATCTGAAAAAGCCATTCAAACCCTTACCCGAATTGTTGAGCATGCCGTATTGCAGCGTTGTTCCCAAAGAAGTGGTTGAATATTGGGGGAAAGATTTTAGTGCGCATGTTTGTGGAACTGGACCTTTTCAACTTCATTTTTGGGACGAAGGCAATGTCTTGGTTTTAAATAAGAACAATAATTATTGGCAATACGATGAAAAAGGTAATCGACTTCCATATTTAGCATCCATTCAAATTGGATTTGTTGATAGTAAAGCAACTGAGTTTTTCCAATTTATTCAGGGTAAAATTGATTTTGTGAATGGGCTCGATGGTTCTTTCAAAGATTTGGTTTTGACTAAAAATGGACAATTAAAACAAGAATGGCAAGGCAAAATGAATCTTGAAAAAAGTGTTTATCTGAACACGGAATACATTGGATTTTTGATGGACTCCGATTCAAATCTCAACGCTAAAAATTATCCTTTACAAAATAAACTAGTTAGACAAGCCATTAATTATGCAATTGATAAAGAAAAAATTGTTCGTTATTTCAAAAATGGAATTGGCATTCCTGCAAATAAAGGTTTTATTCCTAAAGGCATGTTGACCTTCGATGACAGCTTACAATATGGATATCATTACAATCCAAAGAAATCATTAGAGTTATTGTCTGAAGCGGGTTTCCCAAATGGAAAAGGATTAGAGGGTTTTACAATTCTAGTTCCCGACAATTGGGCTGATATTGTAAATTTCATTGCAACAGAACTTCATGAAGTTGGGATTCCAATGAAAGTTGAAATCATGCAAGCCAACATGCTTCGCCAACTTATGAGTAAAGGAGAAGCTCCTGCATTTAGAGCGCAATGGATTGCTGATTATCCCGATGCAGAAACATTTTTAGCCTTTTTCAATAGTCGTTTTCCAGCTCCACCCAACTACACAAGATATCGGAATCCATATTTTGATGCTTTATACGACAAGAGTTTATTGCAGCCTGATTCCATTCGTTGGAGAACTTATCGACAAATGGATAGTTTAGTGGTTTCGGATGCACCAATTGTACCTTTATTTTATGACCAAATGATGCATTTCACTAGAAAAAACATTACTGGTTTTAGGAGCAATCCGATGAACTTAATTGATGTTTCGCGAGTTAGAAAAATGTAAAAATTATTTCTTCTTGTACTTAGAAATTAAGTCGTTGAAAGCCGAGCGTTTGAAATAATCCGGGTTCATTTCAGTGAACAATTTTGATTTGGAAGGTTGTTCTTTCAAAGCTTGTTCTAACTGCAACAAAGCCTCTTTTGATTTCCCAAGTTCTACCAACACTGCAGCTTGAAAATATCTGAAATCAACCTTTTCACCACAACTGTTTCTTGCAACTTCAATTTGTACCAATGCTTCTTCAAAGAATTCAGCTTTATACAAACCTTTGATGAGTGCCACCCAATTCCCTTTGGTTGTTGGTTTCATTCGAACTGCACTGAGATAACAAATTAATGCTTCATTGTGTATACCAAGTTCCATCAAACAATTACCAAGCGCCAAACAATATGCCGCATTTTCTTTGTTTAAGTGTATGGCAACTGAATAAGATTTTAGTGCTTTTTCCCATTGATGTTCTCGAGCATAGGTTTCTCCTATTTTGAAAAAAATACTATCGTCTTGAGGACTTAATTGTGATGCTTGACGGTAGAAATATCTTGCTTTGTGAAAGTCTTTTTGTTTTTCAAAACAATAACCAAGTGCTTCGAAAATGACATCTTCTGGCTTAGCAATTTCAAGATGTTTTTCAAGCACTTCAATTGCATTATCATACCATTTCAATCGCATGAAAGCGTCTGCCATATTACGATAAGCGTATTCAAACTTTTCATCTATAGCAACACAATACTCATAAGCATCAACGGCTTTTTCATAGAGTTTCAAACTTTGATATGCAGCTCCTAGATTGAACCAAGCCAAGGCATTATAAGGGTCTTCTTCAATAATGTTGGTATGAATGGCAACACTTTCTTCTAGCTTACCAGTGAAATCTGCCCAAAAACAAATTTTCTGAAGCGCTTCCTCATTTCGTTTGTCTATTTCAATAATTCTTTTCAGCGTTGCAAACACTTGGTCAAACTCTTCATCTTCGTCATAAACACCTGCAAGTTCAAGCAGTAACTCCACTTTTTCTTTTCCTTCAAAATGTGGAATGTTTTGCTCCAACCAAACACATGCTTTCTCAAGTTTTTCTTGTGCAATGAAAATGTCTGCACGTAACAAAACTGCATCTAAATTTTGTTGGTCATATTGTTCTAATTCATCTAAAATTTTCAGCGCTTGTCCAAACTTTTGATATTGTGTCAGCACTTCGGCTTTCAACAAAAGGATGGATGCAGAAAAAGGATAGTAGGTTTGACCAATTTCACAAGCCAACAATGCTTGTTCTTCATTGCTGTTTTGAAGATAGTATTCAACAATGCGTTCAAAATCTTCTTCGTCCATCATGCTTGAAGAAGTACCTTTTTTCACTTGCTCATATTGACGGAGCAAATCTTCCATCATACCATCATCATCAAAATAATCGTCTTCAAACATCGTGTCGTAGGTTTATTTCAAAATTAAGTAAAAAAAGAGTGCATTTTCACTCACTTTTTAGCTGCCCAATATTTAATAAACATCTTATCAACATTTTTAACATCAGCTTTTATTTCTTTTCAATTACTGTTGTTGTAATCGCTGGATTGCTTGCGGTGCTTTCATTCCAAAGCCTATCAAGTGAAGTGACGACGTAAGTACATTTGTTGAATTTATTAGCTTCTTTGTCTAAAAACTCTTTTTTAGAAGTCACAAAAATTATCTTTTCTGATTTGTTTAAATTAATGTTTTCATCGTTGACAAATCGATAAACCGCATATCGAATCGGTTCTTTTATTGTGTGTTCATTTTCCCAAAGCAATAAGCTGCCTTGATTTGATGGAATGGCTTTCAAAGTTGGTGGTGGAGGCGCAATACTATCCAACCATTTCATTGTAGGCGGAAATGCTATGTTTTTGTTGAAATGCTCAATGCTATCCACAATTGGTGCTTTTATTTTATCGAAGCTTGAGCTACTGTAAAATGAATATCCTGGCGTTTGTGTATGCAACCTTATATCTCTTAATTGTGACATCAATTCGTGCGTTCCTTGCCAAGTTCCAGATGGATTGCCAATCATTCGATAAGCCCCCAAACCATAATACATATGTCGATTATATTTATGATTTTCCCACCAAGGCATTAATATTTCAAAAGCCACTAATCGGTGTTTGTGTTCCCAATACAATTGAGGAAGACAGTAATCTATCCATCCGTTCTTTTGCCATAAGACAACGTCTGCATATAAATCATCATAGTTGGTTTGCCCACCTTTTGTTGGAGAGCCTTCTGGATCTTTATTATCATTTCGCCAAACACCAAATGGACTGATGCCAAATTTGACATAAGGTTTTAACGATTTGATATTGGTATTGAGTGTTGAAACAAAAAGGTTGACATTGTTTCTTCGCCAATCATCAATTGAATTAAAATCTTTTACATATTTACTAAACGCTCTTTGGTCGCCGAAATTCATGCCTGCCACTCGATAAGGATAAAAATAATCATCAAGGTGAACCGCATCTATATCATAACGCTTCACAACATCCATTATGATTTTCAATACATATTCTCTTGCTTCTGGAATTCCTGGGTTTAAAAGTGCTTTGCCATCATAATTTACTACCCAATCAGGATGTTTTTTGGTCACATGATTTTCAGGATTAGGGTTGTTTCTGTTGTCCGTCAGCGCCCTGAAAGGATTGAACCAAGCGTGAAATTCCATATTTCTTTCATGCGTTTCATCAATCATGAAATTAAGGGGATCGTAATGAGGGTAAGGTGGTTGCCCTTGTTTTCCTGTCAAATATCTGCTCCAAGGCTCAAACTCTGATGGATACAACGCATCAGCAGCCGGACGAATTTGAACAATGACTGCATTGCAACCCATCTTTTTCAGTTGTTCAAGTCTGTCAATAAATTCTTGTTGTTGCTGCACCGCAGGAAGCCCTGGTTTTGAGGGCCAATCGATGTTGGCAACAGTGGCAATCCAAGCCGCACGGAACTCACGTTTTGGACTTTGTGCCGATATTTTAAAGTTAAATAATATAATATAAGTTAATAGAAGAGTTGTAATACGCATAATTAAGGTTGTCAATCAAAAATAGACTTTTGGGGCAAAAAAAAACTGAACCATTTAAAGAATAGTTCAGTTTTGCATATAGTAAATATTAAATTAATCTTCTTTTTTCTTATTAGCTGTTTTCTTAGGCTTTTCTTCCGCACTTTCTTCAGTTGTTTCTTCTTTTTTCTTTTTAGTAGCAGCTTTTTTAGGCTTCTCAGCAACTTCCTCAGCAGCATCAGCTTCTTTAGTTGCTTTAGCTTTTTTCTTTGGCTTTTCTTCCACCACTTCTTCTACTTCAGCAACCTCTTCCATTGCTTCTTCTTTCAAATAGTCAAAGTTAAGCAGGTCATTTGCTTTTAAAATGTCGAACCATTTCAACATTTTTTTCATATCAGAAACATAGACTCTTTCTTCGTCGAACTCAGGGAATATGCCTTTGAAATAACTTTTGATATCATTATTGCTTGCTTTCTTTGCATCAGGCAATGCAACATGTTCGTTCTCTTTCATTTTTTGAAATACAACATGAAGTCGAACATTATCACCGATAGTGTAAACTTCAATGCTTTCGAGAGGAGTCACATTATGCAAACGAGCAGGAATGAATTTCGTTGATTTGTCTGCTAGGTTACGAACGATAGCACCATCACTTTTGGTAGCCATCAAATGAAAAAGACCGCCAATTCCGGTTACTGCAACAATTTCTCTATAATCCATATTTTTCTTTGAAAGGGAGCAAAAATAAAGCTTTTATGAAAAAAGTGAATTATTTATGCTGAAATTTGAAATTTAATTATCTAATGAGGGTGATATCACCTTTGAAAAACTGAGGAACATCTTTTTTGTAACCACAAATTACAGATAAATAATAATAATATGTTCCGATTTCTTGTAGCTCCCCTTCAAAAATACCGTCCCATCCTTCATTTAATTTTTTGGTGGTGAAAACACGTTGACCAAACCTATTATATATTGAAAATTCCTTTATTTCCATGTCACCTTTGTAAAGCGCTTTTACAACATCGTTTTTACCGTCATTGTTCGGAGTGAAAGCATTTGGAACAAAAACAGTACAACAGTTATCATAATTTACAGTAGCCGAGAAAGTGTCTGTGCAACCTTTAGCATCAACCACCGCTACCTCATAATTTCCGTTATCGAGATTTGAAGCTGTTGGACCACTTGTAGTTTGCGCGTTCAACCACTGATAAGAATAAGGCTGATTGCCACCAACAACATCAATGGTTATACTTCCAATTGCGACGTCGCCAATGCAAGGATTGTTGATGATTGAAAATTGTGCATTCAAAACTTGAGGTGCATCAATTTTTATTGAAGAGTCTATTTTACAACCCGTAACATCTGTGATGGTTATGAGATATTCAATGCCTAAAAGACCGCTAAAAAGACCGCTAGCATTACTCATTCCATTACTCAATCCATAATTCAATGGTGGATTTCCACCATTACCAACTACAGAAATAGAACCATCTGATTGTCCAGCACAACTCAACGGCTTGGCTGTAAGTTTTGAAAAAGTAATTTTAGGATAACCATTCAATTGAATAATGGTATCATGCAAACACCCTTTAGCATCTTTGATATAAACTGTTATACTCCCTTCGCCTAAATTGCTGAAACCATTGCTAATACTGAAATTGATGCCATCAATACTAAATTGATAAGGTGGAGTTCCTCCTATTCCATTAATGGAAAAGTTCCCATCTTTAAAGTTTTCACAAGTTGGGTTTTGAATAGAAAGATTGCTGAAATATATTGGTAAAGCCTCTTCAATATTTACTACGGTATCTGTCGTACATCCATTACTATCTTTTACAGTAATGATGTGGTTTCCCGAACTCAAATTACTGAGCGTATTGCTAATTTGAAAAGGATTCGTATCAGCAGCATACGTGTAAATTGGTGTTCCACCATTGGCTGAAACCACAACACTTCCTGTGCTTGAACCAAAACAAATGGTAGGATTTGCTACATACGTAAAATTGACTTTAGAAGGCTCAGTTAGATTAACTACAGAATCTTTTGTACATCCATTTTGGTCTTTTATTTTGATAGTATAACTGCCTGCAACAAGTCCAGAAAAATTATTATTTCCACTAAAAACTCCGTTATTGATGCTATAGGTATATGGGCTTGTACCACCGATGCCTGATGCAACTATCAATCCGTTGAAAGCCCCATTACATAAAGGTTTTGTCAATGTTATGTTTCCTGAAACTGCTGATGGCTGCGATAAAAAATAAATAGTGTCAGAAGTACAATTATTAGCATCTTTTGTAGTAATTGTATAGTTGCCAGAAGCCAAATTGTTAAAACTTCCTACACCTACAAAATTTCCACTGTTGTTCAAACTGTAGGTATAATTTGGAACGCCACCTGTTCCATTCACAAAAATACTTCCATTGTTATTTCCAAAACAAAGTGGCAGTGTAGGTGTGATAATATTTTGAATTTTACTTGGTTGTGTTAAAATTAGTGTCGTATCTTTTGTACAATTGTTTGCATCTTTTACAGTAACAATTTGATTGCCATTACCAAGATTAATGAAATTTCCTGATGTTGAAAACATGCCCCCATTTATACTATAGGTATAGTTTGGAGTGCCCCCAAATGCGGATACTGAAACACTACCACTATTTTGTCCAAAACATAATGGATTAGTGATATTGACAACATTAATACTAATAGCAGTTGGTGATAAAATGGTTAAAGTAGTGTCTTTTACACAATCATTGGCGTCCTTAACTTTTACTGTATATGTTCCTGCTGCTAAATTGTTGAAAACGTTGCTAGTAGCATAATTCCCGTTGTTTATAGCGTATTGAAAAGGCAAAACTCCTACAATTCCATTTGCAGTTATTGTTCCAGTATTGCCTCCAAAACATACTGTTGGTGTTAGTACATAATTTGCTTGAATTGATGATGGACTTGAAATTGTTATTGTTGTATCCTTGAAACATGTGTACGCATCCGTTAGCAACAAAGTATAGGTTCCAGGTGAAAGACTATCATTAATAATATTCGTAAGTCCGTTTGAGTTTTGAATTAGTGTTGTGCCTTGATATACTTTCAAATTGTATGGTGAAGTGCCAGAAGCGGTTATATTATATTTTGCTTTTTTGGTGCAAGTAGCAGCTTGGGTTTGTGTGAAAACAAAACTTGGCTTTGGCAAAATATTTACTGTATATGCAATCGTTTGTTTACTCGCTAATGGACATCCTTTGTCAGTATAGGTTACATAAAAAGTATAATTTCCAATGGCAGTGTTAGTTATGTTCCAACTGAAATTGATTTGTGGATTCAAGGAGTTATTGTTGACAATCGTTGCACTTGATCCAGCAGGAAGACCAGCAACAATGATGGAAATGCTGTCTCCATCTGCATCTGCAGCATTGATTGAAAAACTAAGGTTACTGACTCCTTTACAAACATTGAAGTTAGTTCCATTAGATGTTGTGCCACCAATTGGGTTGGTAATAGTGCCTCCAGGTGAATTATTATTACAAGAGTTCAACACCACAAAAGTCATTTCACGCATACAAGAACCGACAAAAACACCATTTCTATATTCTTCTGATTTGCTCACCACCAAAGCTTTTTGTGCGATGTTTGGCGTGAAATTTAATTGACCTGTACTTGTGTTGAAAGAGTAAGAACCTGCTGTTGTAGAAAGTGGTGAAGTTGCTGTGTATGGCGTAATATAACTCACTGTTCCTCCAGCCACCAAGCCCGGAAATAAACTTATGTACAATGAATCGTTGTTTGGGTCAACAGAACCTGGGTTGTATTGTGCAGGTTTGTTGATGCAAAAAAATGGTGTTGGAATTGTGGTATTATTAACATTAGAATTGGGTCCAGGAACATTATTGAGCAAGGCTTCTAATTGCATGACAGAACCACCACCTGGTATTGAAATGTTTGTAATATTGTTGCTTCTTCCTGCTTGAAAATTACCTCCAAAGCTTCCAGTAAAAAGAAATTTCCAATTTGCTGATGTGCTTCCTAAATTGATATTGCTTGTGTAGGTAAATTTTTTCACTCCTGGAATGGTGCCTGATGTGCTTACACATGTGGTATTGTTGATTTGAGCAGGACAAACTGGTGTTACTTCAGTTGGTGTTCCATTCAATGTCAGATTGATGGTTTGAAAAAGATTTGGACCATTGTAAATTTCAACTTGAGGAACAGAATTAGTAAGATTTGAAAACGAACTTCCAGAACAATCTCCATAAACATCAAGAATAACAGTGTATGTTGTTCCGGAAACATGGACATATCGAAACTCCGCACCAAACAAATGAGATGCTTTTGCCCCAAAATGAAACAACATCATCATTAAAAAAGCAAGACATATTGATTTTAACCTCATTTAATTACTGTTTTACCCAACAATTAGAAACAAGTTTAGAACAACTTGGTTGGTTTTATTGCAAAGAAAGTCAATATAAAGGGTAAAAAATTAATTCTGTGGATGAAACCGCTTTAAATGGCGATATCTTACAATTCGATTACATTAAAATAACCTTTTATTAGCTTTCACATTGGCTAAAAAATGATTGAGGTCTGCCGAAGGGCGCAATAAGATTAATAATAATGTATAGATGGATAGCACAACAATACTCCTAACCACAGCGTCCAAAATTGGATGAATTAAAAAAGGCATCCAAAATCCTATAACTCCTGCACAACTTCCAGCTACCAAAACCTTCCAACTTCCAGATGAAAAGGGTTGTAATCGCATTTTGTTCCAAAGAAAAACCATCTTGGCACCGTTGAATACAATTAATGCTAAAGTTGTTCCCCAAGCCGCTCCAAAAACACCAAACTGAGGAATCAAAAACCAATTAAAAACAAAGATTAAACCCACCAAAACAATGGATATGTAAAAATTGAATTTATAGTGTTTCGAAATACTTATCATTTCATTGTTGAGCCCCGTAGCCATGTCGGCAAGCCTACCCAAAACCAAAATAGCAACAATCAAACTGATGTTTTCATAACCTTTTTGTAGCACTAAAACAGCATTATTCATATTCAACAAAATCAACAAACTCATGCCAATCGCTGCAATTAATGTGTTGATGGCTGCACGTTGAAAAAAGTCTTTCACTTTTCCCATTTCCCCATTTTCATAAGATTTAGTGAGATCGGGCAAAGCCGCTGTTGCCATTGCTCTGTAGGGGATTTGAATGAAAGTCATAATGTAAACCGCGACTGCATATTCCGCCACCGAACCCATTCCTTTTTTATCCAAAGGTCCAAGCATCAACGAATCTAAATAGCCTAAAAGATTCAAGGAAATCCCCATCAACATATGATACCAAGCAAAATGCATGAGTTCCAAATGCTCTTTTCTACTCAACAATTTCCAATTCAACGAAAGCCTGAAACCTGTGGTTTTGGAACAAAAAAACCAAAGCAACCCAATCGGCACAACATAAATTAAAATGCTGCCTATCACCAAACCCTCAAAACCAATCCAGCCCATTGCATAGGCCACAATCACACCAATGTTCAGCAACCGCAGCACCACTTCGCGCATCATCACCGAAATGGCAACTTTCAATTGACTATTTAAATAATGCTCTAGCAACAAAAGCAAGCTCCAAAACAAGGTGAAAAGCGGTAGCCAAGCATAAAACGCATCAATATTGGCACGGTCTTCCGCCACATGGTACCATTGCAAAACCTGAGGTTTCAGTAAAAAATAAAACAAGGATAACAAGGCAGTCACAACAACCGGAATAAGCAAACTCAACGTGATGACTACAGGTTTTTTAGGATCGTCCGCCTCAAAACGATGAATGTAAATCGCTAAAACAATATTCATTCCGAGCATCGTGACTTGCGAAGCCACTACAGCTTGGCTAGTGAAATAGCGCAAAAACCCAAACTCCGCTTTCGGAATCAGTTGCGTGGAAAGATAAATAATGAGCATGCCCAACAGCGCACCAACAAAGATGACGATGGAAGACTTCACAGATTGTCGGAACACAATACCCATTAAAAAAAATGTATTTTTTCTTTATTTTGAAAAGAAATCAATGTTTTGGTTTTCGGGCAACAACCACAAAATTAAGCGTTGCACTTTCGTCTTTGTCCACTTTATCAAGCCAACCAAAGAAAACATTAACTAGCCATTTGATACGAAACAAAAAATACCAACCTTTTATGAGGCTTCTTTTCCAAGATTTTTTTTCGAAAGACGAACGAATACTGTTTAAAAAAACCTGACCAACAAGCGCCCATTTGCCACCATTAGCCTGAATGACAACCGTTTCAAAACCTTGTTCTGAGAGCAAATATTCGAAACCATGTCGCGTGAAACGAAAAAAATCATAAGGCACTTCGTGATGTTCCCAACACATTGGCGCCGATAGAATAAGATGACCACCTGGCTTTAAAATTCGAAAAGCTTCGGACAATAATTTTTTGTGGTCAGCAACATGTTCTAGCACCTGAGTGGTGAAAACCGTGTCTTTTGAATCATTGGGCAAAGGAATCTCAGTTGCTGGACAAAGGATATCAACTAAATTCTTATCAGATTGAATGATATCGCAGCCTGTGTAGGAACTTATTTTACCATCGAAAAAATGAAGGTATGGCTTGTTACCACAACCTATGTCCAAAACATCGCCCGCTGCGAACTGCACAACAGCATTTTTAAGGTCGGCAAAGAGGTATTTGTATTCTAAATAGTAAGGATCGTTTATACTTGTTGTGGTATAATTGAGTCTAGATAAATGTTCAGTTCGATTATTTTCCATTACAAGTGTTTTCTAAGTTTTCCTTGTTCCACCATTTTTTGAAAACGATTTGGCGCAAAAGACATAAGTAATAATTTAAACATAAATCCTAGTGGACTTTTCTTCAAATTTCTAATAATGTATTCATCAACATATTGTGGTCCAAAATGATGAGGCATTTTTGCTTCAAACAAATCCATAATTTGATTATTTCTTTTTTTATTAGCGTTCAAACTACGAATCCCTGAATTGGCTAAAACGCGGTATTCAAATAATACTTCATTTAAGTAATAAAATTGAAAACCATTAAATGCAGCTCGTAACCAAAACTCCCAATCTTCTAAGCCACCAACAATTCGATTAGACTCATATCCGCCTAAGCTTTCCCACATTGACTTCCGATACATTGAACAATTATCAATATAGTTATCAAGCATCAATCTTTGTAAATTATGTTCTCTACAATTTGTGACACCGGTTTGGTCACCAATAAGAAGAGCATTACAATAAACAATATCAATTTTGGGATTTTGGTCTAGAAATGTTACAGCTTTTTGAATGTAATCAGGCTTAATATTGTTGTCGGCATCAATTGGTAAAATATACTTTCCTTTTGCCTGACGAATACCAACGTTTCTAGTTTCACATACACCTTTGTTCTCTTGAAATATTACCGTGTAATTTTCCTTTTTTAGTTGGGCTAAATATTCGTTGGTATAGGCATCAGTGCTACCGTCATTTACAATAATTACCTCATAAGAATATTCAGTAATTGAATGTTCAACACTTTTTAGCGTTTCTTGTAGGTACTTGCCATGATTGAAACAAGGAATTATTATGGAAACTTTTATCATGTTTGCAAATGCCTGATTTTTGCAAAGATGTGTAATTCGCTCCAATTATTTTAGAATATAAGGGTTCTATTAAAGCAATATTTTTTAGATATTATATCATTTTTTCCAACTTGGATATTCCCTTCATAAACCTAACTTTGTGTCCAAATATTTTTATCCAAACCCCTCTTTATATAATTATTACATGAGTATGTTTTTGTTGGATGTGGCTCAAGGAACACCGATTGATTATATGCCAATTGTGTTGCAGTTGGTTGTTGCAGTTGGTTTTGTGGCTTTTATGTTGGCGCTTACGCACTTGCTTGGACCAAAAAGAAAAACAACTGACAAGCTAGCCAATTTCGAATCAGGAATTGCATCGGTGGGCAACGCACGCCAACCAATGGCTATCAAGTATTTCTTAGTGGCCATTTTGTTTGTGTTGTTCGATGTGGAAGTTATATTTTTCTATCCTTATGCGGTCAATTTCAAAGAATTGGGCACAGAAGGTTTCATGGCTGTGATCATGTTTGTGGCTTTTTTCTTGTGTGGTTTCATCTACATTTTGAAAAAAGGTGCTTTGGAATGGGAAGATTAGTTGCTTGGCAACATTACCAACACAAATTTGTTATGTAATCTCATTCAGAACAGAAAGATAAGCTCTAAAAAATTATTCATTATGCCTCGTCCGGTTCAGTATAATACAAATGATAAAGTAAAATTGGTTGACCTTCCTGAAGGTTATGCAGGAGAAGGTTTTTATGCCACTTCGTTTGACAAAGTTGTTGGTTTAGCCCGTAAAAATTCGCTTTGGCCTTTGCCTTTTGCTACTTCTTGTTGTGGCATCGAATTCATGGCAACTATGGGTTCCAACTACGACCTTGCTCGTTTTGGTTCGGAGCGTATGGGATTCACTCCTCGCCAGTGCGATATGTTGTTGGTGGCAGGAACAATATCAAAGAAATTAGCGCCTGTATTGCGTCAAGTCTATCTTCAAATGGCTGAGCCACGTTGGGTTGTAGCCATTGGCGCTTGCGCTAGTAGCGGTGGTGTGTTCGATTCTTATTCTGTATTGCAAGGTATCGACCAAGTTATTCCAGTTGATGTATATGTGCCAGGCTGTCCGCCAAGACCAGAAGGCATTATAGACGGCATTCTCAAATTGCAGGAACTTGTGGGCAATGAAAGTTTGCGTCGTCGCACAAGCGAACAATACCAATCATTAATGACAAGTTACGGAATTCAATAAGCCAAAACACATGACCTTAAATAACGACTATATTCAACAAACCATTGAAGCTCAGTTTGGGCAAGCTGTTTCATTTGAAACAAGTTTTGATTTGTTGTCCATCACTGTGGAAGCCGCTCAGGGTTTGAAATTACTTCAGTTTTTACACGATAATGAAACGCTTGATTTTCGTTTTTTGACCGACCTCACAGGCATTCATTATCCTGAAAATAAAGATGCAGAATTAGGGGTGATTTATCATTTGCACAATCTTGTTGCCAATGTTCGTTTGCGCGTGAAATTGTTTGTGCCCATTGCAAAACCAGATGTTTTCACAGCAACCAAACTTTTTCCAGGTGCCAATTGGATGGAAAGAGAAACATACGATTTCTATGGCATCAATTTCATTGGTCATCCTGATTTGCGTCGCATCCTGAATGCCGATGAGATGGATTATTTCCCGATGCGTAAAGAATATACTTTGGAAGACCCTCAGCGCACAGACAAAGACGATGAAATGTATGGTCGCTAAACCCAAAATTTAAAACAACAATCATGTCGGATAGTCATAAAAATAAAACCAATACTTCGCTTCCAGTTATGGACAACACTAAAACACGCACTCATATCAAACTTTCTGATGAGTCGTTGGCGAAACAAACTACAACCCTAAACCTTGGACCAACACACCCTGCAACTCATGGTGTGTTTCAAAATATATTGGAAGTTGATGGTGAGCGAGTTTTATCTACCGAACCTACAATTGGTTACATCCATCGTGCTTTTGAAAAAATTGCAGAACGCCGTCCTTTCTATCAAGTCACGCCGCTGACCGATCGACTCAACTATTGTTCTGCACCAATCAACAACATTGGTTGGCATTTGACGGTTGAAAAATTGCTTGGCATCAAAACGCCCAAAAGGGTGGATTACATGCGCGTTATTGTGATGGAATTGGCTCGCATTGCCGACCACTTGGTGTGCAATTCGGTGATTGGTGTGGACACGGGAGCTTTGACGGGCTTCACTTATGTGTTTCAATACAGAGAGAAAATATATGAAATATTTGAAGAGATTTGTGGTTCTCGCTTGACAACCAACATTGGTCGTTTTGGTGGCTTTGAACGCAATTTTCCTCAAGCAGCTTGGGACAAATTAGCTGGATTTTTACAAACATTTCCAAAAGCATTTCAGGAATTTGAAACCTTGCTCAACCGCAACAGAATTTTCATGGAACGCTGTATGGGCGCAGGTCCGCTGACTGCTGAAATGGCTTTGGCATACAGTGTCACAGGTCCAAATCTTCGTGCTGCGGGAGTTGATTATGACGTTCGTGTTGCGAGTCCTTATTGTTCTTATGAAGATTTCGATTTTAAAATTCCAGTAGGAACAACAGGTGATGTGTACGATAGATTTATGGTGCGCAACACAGAAATTTGGGAGAGCATGAGCATCATCCAACAAGCGGTTGAAAAAATTAAGGATTTAGATCCATCGGTTTATCATGCTGATGTTCCTGATTTTTATTTGCCTGAAAAGAAAGATGTGTACACCAAAATGGAGGCACTCATCTATCATTTTAAAATCATTATGGGCGAAACCAATATACTTCCTGGCGAAGTGTATCATTCGGTTGAAGGTGGTAATGGTGAAGTTGGTTTTTATTTAGTAAGCGATGGCGGAAGAACGCCTTACAGATTGCATTTCCGTCGTCCATGTTTTATCTACTATCAAGTGTATCCTGAAATCATTAAGAACGGATTGTTGAGTGATGCGGTTGTAGCGCTCAGTAGTCTCAATGTGATAGCGGGAGAATTAGATGCATAAAATTGAAAATATTTTCTAGCGCAATTATTTATTGGTTAGAAATAAAATATATAGTTAATGAAATTTTCAGAGGAAAAACTCAAAAAGGCTAAAGAAATTATTGCACGCTATCCTGATGGAAAGCAGAAGAGTGCGCTCATTCCTTTGCTGCATTTGGCACAAGAAGAAAACGCTGGCTGGCTGGACATTGCAACAATGGATCATGTTGCTGAAATTTTGTCTATCAAGCCAATTGAAGTTTATGAAGTAGCTACATTTTACACCATGTTCAACATCAAGCCTGTTGGTAAATATGTATTTGAGGTTTGTAGAACTGGTCCTTGTATGCTCAATGGTAGCGATCAAATTATTGACTACATCAAAGAAAAATTAGGGATAAGTGAAGGACAAACCACACCTGATGGCATGTTCACCCTAAAGCCTGCAGAATGTCTAGGCGCTTGTGGATATGCCCCAATGATGCAATTAGGAAAATATTACAAGGAGCATTTGACCAAAGAAAAAGTAGATCAAATTATTGAAGATTGCAGAAATGGTAAAATGGTAATCAACTAAGAAATGAGGTACTTTCTCTTACTTAGCATGTTCTTTATTTATGGTGTAAGTTTTGCTGCAAAGCCCGACACGGTTGGTTTGTGGCGATCGGTTTATGGTTTGAATGATGCATTAAAACAAAAAGATACTAATGCATTGAAAAAGCTATTACATCCAAAGTTATACTATTGTCATTCCAATGGCTGGTGTGAAACCAAAGGTGAAGTAATACATGATCTTTTTGGTGTTATCGATTATAAAGAGGTTGGAATGATAGTAAACAATTGGGAAAGAGAAAAGAATTTTGCATTTATACGAACAACAATGGATGTATCGGTTAGATACAATAATAATGATTTGAGTTTGAGATTGTTTGTAATGCAGGTTTGGAAAAAAAATAAAAAACAGTGGCAATTGATTGCTAGACATAGCACCAAATTGTAAGTTTTAAACATTAAAAGTAACGACCCTTAAGGGTTTAGTCTATATGAAATTATTATTAGAGAACGCACATGTAGAAGGCATCAGGTTTTATGATGCTTACCGCAAGAATGGAGGCTATCGCTCCGTTGAAAAGGCTTTCAAAATGACACCTGACGAAATTGTTGAAGAGGTGAAAAAGAGTGGCTTGCGTGGTCGTGGTGGCGCTGGTTTTCCAACAGGAATGAAATGGAGTTTTTTAGCAAAACCCGAAGGTGTTCCTCGTCACTTGGTGTGCAATGCTGATGAGTCAGAACCAGGAACTTTTAAAGATCGCTATTTGATGGAATTCATTCCTCACTTGCTTATTGAAGGTTTAATTGTCAGCAGTTTTGCTTTAGGTAGCAATTTAACCTACATCTATATTCGTGGTGAATATGCTTGGATTGTTGATATACTAGAACAAGCAATTGCCGAAGCGAAGCAGCATGGTTGGTTGGGTAAAAATATTTTAGGCTCAGGTTTCGATTGTGAAATCTATGTACAACGTGGTGGTGGTGCTTATATCTGTGGTGAAGAAACAGCGCTCATTGAATCGCTCGAAGGAAAGCGTGGCAATCCAAGAATTAAACCACCATTTCCAGCCATTCAAGGTCTTTGGATGCGTCCAACTGTGGTGAATAATGTGGAAACGCTAGCAGCAGTTGTACCAATTATCAATATGGGTGGCGAAGATTATGCTAAAATTGGTGTTGGTCGCTCAACAGGAACCAAATTATTATCGGTATGTGGCAATGTGAAAAAGCCAGGTGTCTATGAAATTGACATGACCATTTCCGTAGAAGAATTTATCTATAGCGATGAATATTGCGGTGGCATGGCAAATGGAAAAAGATTGAAAGCTTGTATTCCAGGTGGTTCATCTGTTCCAATCGTTCCTGCTAATTTATTGTTCAAAACAGCAAAGGGTGAAACACGCTACATGAACTACGAAAGTCTTTCTGATGGCGGATTTGCTACAGGAACCATGATGGGCTCTGGAGGTTTCATAGTGTTCGATGAAGACCAATGTATCGTTCGTCACACCATGACTTTAGCAAGATTTTATAACCATGAAAGTTGTGGACAATGCAGTCCATGTCGCGAAGGAACAGGATGGATGTACAAAGTGTTGAAAAACATTGAATATGGCAAAGGAAAAATGAGTGATATTGATTTGCTTTGGGATATTCAAAGTAAAATCGAAGGCAATACGATTTGTCCATTAGGCGACGCTGCTGCTTGGCCAGTCGCTGCTGCTATCCGTCATTTCCGTGACGAGTTTGAATGGCATATCAATCATCCTGAAGAAGCACAAACAAGAAACTTTGGATTAGCGCATTATGCTGACCCATTAAAAGTTATGGCATAAATGGTTTATCCTATCAGAAAATTTTAAAAAATGTCTGAACAAAAATTTAAAGTAACCATAGACAACATTACAGTGGAAGTTCCTGCCGGAACAACCATCCTCAATGCCGCGCGCCAAATTGGTGGCGATGTCACACCTCCTGCAATGTGCTACTACAGCAAGTTAGAAGGTAGCGGCGGAAAATGTCGCACTTGCTTGGTGGAAGTAAGCAAAGGTTCTGAAAAAGACCCTCGACCAATGCCAAAATTGGTTGCAAGTTGCCGCACAACAGTGATGGATGGCATGGAAGTGAAAAGCATGACTTCACCAAAAGTGGTTGATGCTAGAAAAGGTGTTGTAGAAATGTTGCTCATCAATCACCCACTTGATTGCCCAGTCTGCGACCAAGCCGGAGAATGTCATTTGCAAGACCTAAGCTACGACCACGGCGCGGCCGGAACTCGTTATGATTTTCCTCGACGCACTTTTGAAAAAGAAGATATTGGCGACAATATTCAGTTGCATATGACTCGATGCATCTTGTGTTATCGTTGTGTTTATACAGCAGAACAACTCACAGGAAGAAGAGAACATGGTGTACTTGACCGTGGTGATCATGCAGCCATTAGTACTTTAATTGGAAAGGCACTTGATAACGAATTCATAGGTAATGTGATAGACGTTTGTCCTGTAGGTGCTTTGACCGATAAAACCTTCCGTTTCAAAAATCGCGTTTGGTTCACCAAACCAGTTGATGCTCATCGTGATTGCCCAACTTGTAGCGGAAAAGCACGTTTGTGGATGCGTGGTGAAGAAGTGTTCCGTGTTACGGCAAGGAAAGATAAGTGGGGAGAAGTGGAAGAGTGGATTTGTAACGATTGTCGCTTCCATAAAAAAGAAGCCAAAGATTGGGTTGTGGAAGGACCATCGAAAATCGATAGGCACAGTGTCATCAACCAAAATCATTATCGTGGCGCTTTGGAAGCACAACCTGAATTAGTGAATCAAATCATAGGTAAAAATCCTAAATTATTATTAGATATTCATGAAATAAGCGATGTGAATCGACCAGAAATTGATTTATCTAAAATTGATGGACCATCACATTCTTCAGATTTCTTACCCAATCAGCAATTGCCAGGACAAAGGAAATTGGAAGTTGGCAGAAAGAAGTAATATAAAATGTATATATAATAAAAGAGGCTGTCTCAAAAGTTCGAGACAGCCTCTTTTTATTTTTAATTCAATTCATCAACTCGCTCAGCTGGAATCGCAAAAATTTTGCTATTAACAAATGAATTTGCACTAGCTAAGTCTTCAAATGTTAGTATTTGATAATCTGTTATAAAAAAATTTGCTTCATAATCTGTTGTTGTGAAATCTAATCGAATTTTTAAAGGTTCACCTGTAAACTCTAAAAATTTCATTCCATAAGAACAAGCCCATTGATTTTTTTTGAAATAAACCCAACCTAAAATAAAACCATTCTCAGAAACAATTTGACCTTTAATTTTATCCTCAGGAATATCAGATTGTAAATAAGTATGTATAGACCAAACACAATATGACGGTTCATTTATTGTGGCTATAATTCTTTTACTTCTTATTTTCCAGTTTTTTTCCATAATTAACCAACCACTTCCATTTCCTAATACATGCATTTGTGGAGTTAAAATAGTATTAACAATAAATAAGTTTGTCACTGGGTCAACAAATGGTTCTGTAACAGTATCAAATTGGTATGATAATAAATATGGGTTCAAAATAGTTGATTTTACATTTCTTAATGGACCCCAAACAGAGGTAGGTGTCCAAAATTCATTATTATATACTTGAGTGCCATCATACGATATAGAATTGATAAATATTTTATCTGTTGGATAGCCATCATATCGTTGTTCATATGCAACTAATGATGAT
>CAZNVQ010000013.1:0-1879 GCA_964576425.1 uncultured Flavipsychrobacter sp.
TGACATATGCAGCATCTTCAATGCGTTTTTTGCACATATCGCAATTTCCATCAACCTTAATACTATCAACAATTACATTGCCTTGTTGAGCATTGGTTAGCACAGAAACTAATAAAATACAAATTGTTATAACAGTATTTTTCATATAGATTAAATAAATGATTAATAATTAAATTTCAACAATAGAAATTTACACTTAACCATAATATGTTAACCTAGAATGTAATTTGTAAAGTGGGATTTTTTGCCATAGCCCAGGCGGTGCATTGGCATTAAAAGTTTGATTTTCAGATGAATGAATTATTGAAAATGTACAATACTTGTTATAAACATTATTAATAATCTGAATGAAATCAGAAGCCCAAATTATAGAATTGTGTTTTACTAATTGTTGCTCATCTGAAAGTTTGACAACCAGCACTTTATCCTTACAGCACTTATGTGGTTTTTTATTTTCTTTATCGCATCCAGCAATGCCGCATCCATCTGTTTTACCAAAAAATTTCCAATCGGCTAATTGTTGCCCACAATAATGTAGGTTGACCATAACGCCCGTTACCATAAAAAGGTAGAGCAGCATGATAGGTATTACAATTAGTTTTTTCATGATTTGTGGCAAAGATACGGGATTGATGTTATTCCTTATTTTTGGAAATAGTCCCATTCTAATTCTAAATAGTTTAGAACATATGAATTTATTATACAACATAAACGACAAAAAGAATTTTACGCATAAAGTAACCCAAAAAGATGTAGCACAATTTGAAACTGGAATAGTGCATCCGGTTTATTCCACTTTTGCTTTGGCTCGAGATGCTGAATGGAGCGGTAGATTATTTGTTTTAGATATGAAAGAATCGCTTGAAGAGGGTATTGGAACTGGACTTGAAATTAAACACATCTCCCCTGCGCTTTTGAATGAGGAAGTAACTTTTGAATCTACACTTATTGAAATAAATAAAAACGAAATTGTAACAACCTTCAAAGCAACAGTTGACAATCGAATTATAGCTACCGGCAAACAATGGCAAAAAATTGTTCTCAAAGAAAAGTTGGAGCAGCTATTTCAATCGCTTGAGAAAAAGGAAATTTAAGTTTTCAATATTTGTAAACCTATTGCGCAATTCAGACACTGCTTTTTATCGCAATACTCATTATATAATTGAATCAATGCTTGTGATTGCATGGCATTTTGAGGTTTCCATTTTGCCTCGTTCCAATAATCTATGATATGATTTTGCTCGGGCTTTACGGATTCTAAAAGTTGCATTGCTTGCTCTTGTAATTCAATCCCCGCTTGATGTTGAGCATAAAGAAATTTTATTGGAGCGATTGTATTTATAACTAATGAATCAATGCTCGAACGCCCTAACTTTTTAGTTGATTTTTGAGAAGAAATTTCATCAAATCGAAAATGGTTGTTCCAATATTCATGCGCTGTAACTTCAAATAATTGAACTATTTTTTCATATTCTATTGTGTCAAGTAATAACGAAAAAAGATTAGTAGATTGATGAATCAAAGTTGCAAATTGAGCTATTCTAATGGTTGGAAAATTGGAAGGACGCATTCTCAAAAATTTCCACAAATGATTGGGTATCGGTTTGAGCTGGTATTTTGATTGCAAAAAAGTATATTCTTTTTTTAATTGATTTGGATACTCATCTCGAAAATCTTGTTGTAAAAAACCAGCTTGACCAAACAATAATGCTTCAATCTGCAATTGATTGATTTGGTGCTTGGCTAATAACTGAATGGGTATTGATTGTGCTAACATCAAGAATGGAGTTGCATTTACTTTGAATCCAAAACTTGCTGCCAAGCGCCAATAAAATAGCGTACTCCAATCTCCTTTTGACTGTTGCAAAAGCTCTTCCCA
>CAZNVQ010000013.1:1979-31990 GCA_964576425.1 uncultured Flavipsychrobacter sp.
TTGAGTATTACCAATTTGAATTCTTGCATGGCTAAAATCAGGGCCAGCATCAGTATTGAGTCTTCCAGGATGAATGATTGATAGGTTATCACCTTGAATCGTGACAATATTAGGCTGAAACAGACTATACTGCCAAATGAATTGTAATAGCTTTTCATTCATTTTGAAAGAAAATTAATTCAGCTAATATAATCAAAAAAATGCAGCCATTTGTTGTTGATAATCATACGCTGCTTTGCTTGCTTTTTCAGCAAAATCATCATCCATTGCTGCGTAGATTATTCCTCTTGATACGTTAATTAATATACCACCATCTTCCGTCAAAGTATTCCTGCAAACTGTAGGCACATCACCACCTTGAGCACCTACACCTGGTATCAAAAAGAAATGATGAGGCAATAAATTTCTAACATGCTTTAATTGCTCTTCTCGTGTCGCTCCAATTACAAACATGGTATTATCTAATGTTCCCCATTGCGAAACAGTTTGTAAAACACGTTCATAAAATTGTTTTTCTCCAGATGGTTGCAACTGAAAATCTTTGCTTCCAATGTTGGATGTTAACCCTAAAACAATTGCCCATTTATCATCAAAATTCAAAAAAGGTTTAACACTGTCCTCACCCATGTAAGGTGCCACTGTAACTGAATCAAAAGGATAAGTTTCAAAAAAAGTCTTGGCATATTGCTCTGAAGTGTTTCCAATGTCACCACGTTTTGCATCGGCAATGGTGAAAATACCTTCAGGAATGTAAGCCAATGTTTTTTCCATTCTTTGCCAACCAAGAATGCCCTGCGCCTCATAAAAAGCAGTGTTGATTTTATAGGCAACTGCAAAATCTCTGGTAGCATCAATAATAGCTTTGTTGAAGGCAAGCACAGGGTCTTCTTCGCTCATCAAACATGAAGGAATTTTATTGATATCCACATCTAAACCTACACACAAAACAGATTTTTTTCTTTGGATAGATGCAGTAAGAATTTGACGATTCATGATGGCTATTATTTTGCTTTAAACTTTAAAAAAACTGTTATTCTACGATAAATACATTTTCATTCACCAAAGATTGTAGCTCATTATTTTTACTCCATTGTGTATGAATATCGTATGGCGTAAATGCAGCACCTGAAGTATCTGAAAGATGGGTATTAAAAATTGTACCATAGCTATGCAACAAATATGAAAACCAGTAAATAGTCTCAAAACCTCTGAATACATAATCATCTGGTTTTGTTCCTTGTTGTTTTTTGTACTGATTGATTATCAAATTTTGCATGTTTTTATTCTTTAAAAAATCAAATGGAACGCTATAAACAATAGATATCTTATCTGATTTGAAAGAAGATTTTACAATAGGAAGATTACCCCATGAAGGCATACCCAAAAACTGAAACCTATAATTAGGAAACCATGCAATCATCTGCTGCAATGCACTGTCTGCTACCTTTTCATCCATTATTGGAACTAAAATCGGATTCACCAAATTGGTATCTAACCACTTAACCCATCGTGAAGAATCTGCATTATTTCCCCAAATCACAGTTTTAGTTTTCTTTGTATTATTTCCTATTGTCAATGCATAGGCCATTGAGTCCAATGAATTACTCGTGTCTGCAAGAAACAAAATTGTCTTACCAGGATAACGATCAATATGTAATTGACGTATTTTCTGGCAATGAACCTTTAATGTTGGCTGTAAAATGGTAAAAAATGGATTGTTGGTAACACCACCATCAGCCGCAGACAAAGCGCTAATGAAATTAATTTTATTTTTTTGTGCAAAATTGGCAATAGTTTTCAACTGGTTCGAGGGTAAAAAACCAATAATCAAATCAGCCCCAACAAGGGTTTTCAATTTCACTAATTGCTCTGGAGATTGGTTGTCTTGAGTGACATCAAGGATATTAATATCAACACTATAACCCAATTTGTTCAATGAATCCTTAGCTAATAAAATGCCTTCATAAAAATGATAAGAGGCAACAACTTTATCAGGTAATTTTTGTTCAAAAACCACTTTGTTTTCTTGAACCAATTCGCTCAAATACAAAGGAAGTAAAACATCAATGCGATACCTTATTTTTATTTTGCTGTTAGGATATTCAATTGGTTTGAGAGCTGACGTTGCTTTTGGAATTTCTGCATATAAATCAGCATTGTCATTGTTGTTGCGCAAAACCTTGTTAGGCTTCGATTTCTTTTTCCAAAATTGAGCGGTAGCGTCTTGGTGAAAGAAACAACAAAAAACAAGGACAATGCCAATTAATGATTTTGTATTCAATTGCATTTTCTTGTGCTATTCCCATTCTATTGTTGCAGGTGGTTTTGAACTGATGTCATAAACAACCCTATTAATTCCTTTAACTTTATTGATGATTTCATTAGAAACCTTTCCTAAAAAATCATAAGGCAAATGTGCCCAATCTGCCGTCATTCCATCAACCGAAGTAACAGCTCTAAGTGCAACTGTGTATTCATAGGTACGCTCATCTCCCATAACACCAACACTTTGAACAGGCAACAGAATTGTTCCTGCTTGCCAAACTTGATGATATAGTTCGCTATCTCTTAATTGTTGAATATAAATGGCATCTGCTTCTTGCAACATTGTTACTTTTTCAGCAGAAACTGCCCCTAAAATCCTAATGCCCAATCCAGGTCCAGGAAAAGGATGACGACTGATAAACAATTCGTCCAAACCTAGTTCACGACCAACTTTGCGCACTTCATCTTTGAATAAAAAACGCAATGGTTCAACTAGTTGAAGATGCATTTTCTCAGGAAGTCCTCCAACATTGTGATGAGATTTGATAGTCACCGATGGTCCATGAACAGAAACTGATTCGATCACATCGGGATAAATAGTTCCTTGACCTAAAAACGAAACTTCTTTTAGTTGAGTTGCTTCTTCTTGAAAGATATCAATAAACAACCCGCCTATAATTTTACGTTTTTGCTCGGGGTCGCTCACCTCGCTCAGGGCATTATAAAATCTTTGTTTGGCATCCACACCTTTTGTATTCAACCCAAGGTGTTTGTATCCATCTAATACTTGCTCGAATTCATTTTTGCGCAACAAGCCATTGTCCACAAAAATGCAATATAAATTATCACCAATTGCTTTATGAATAAGCGTTGCAGCCACAGTTGAATCAACGCCACCACTCAATGCCATCACCACTTTGCCATCACCAACTTGCGCTTTAATGCGTTCAACTGTTTCATGAATAAAAGCTGCAGGAGTCCAATCTTGTTGGCAACCACAAATGTCAACAATGAAATTTTTCAATAGTTGTCTGCCATCTATGCTGTGTGTCACTTCAGGGTGAAACTGAATACCATAAATTGGATGATGAGCTGTTTCTTTAGTAGCCTTGAACGCAGCAACAGGAATAGAATCCGTGGTAGCAATCACTTGAAAACCTTCAGGCAATTGTTTCACAGAATCGCTATGACTCATCCAAACTTGCGACTCATTACATATTGTTGTCAATAAAGAATCTGAAACTATATTTTGCAAATGTGCTCTGCCATATTCTCGATGTGCAGATTTGCCAACAATGCCACCAAATTGCTGTGCAATTAATTGTGCCCCATAACATACTCCTAAAACAGGCAAATGATTCGCCATAGACAACACATCAGGTTTTGGAGCTTTTTCGTCGTTAACAGAAAACGGGCTTCCCGATAAAATGATTCCCTTCAAACCAGCATCATATTGAATCGGTTTGGTGCATGGCTGAATTTCGCAAAACACATTAAGTTCACGAATAGAACGTGCTATCAATTGTGTGTACTGAGAACCAAAATCTAGAATGAGTATCTTATGATTCATTAATATTTTTTAATAAATATATGGCAGGATTTTGATTAAGCTTGTCCTGTTGGTCCATTAAAATTAAATGGAGCATTCATTTGTTCTTGCTCTTTAATGTTACCATTTTGAGCCTCAAAACGCTTTACATTATCGACTAAAGCACGCATTAAACGTTTAGCATGTTGTGGTGTCATCACTACTCTGCTTTTTACCTTTGCTTTTGGGGAATTAGGCATTACATTGACGAAATCGATTACAAATTCAGCAAAAGAATGAGTTATAATAGCCAAATTCGAATAAGTTCCTTCCGCCATTTCTTCGGATAATTCGATATTTAATTGATTTTCTTGTTCGTTGATTTCTTGTTGCATTGTTGTAATATTTGCCGCGAAAATAGCAAAAGATAAGGACTGTTCAGAAATATATGCCTAGAAGTTATTCCTTTTAAAACCTTAAATTCTTTAGTTTTGATTCATGCAACGTTTTTTGGCTGCTTTATTTCTAGCTTTGGCTTTTTTATCCTGTCGTCCCGAAGGTTATACACCGAAACCAAGAGGATATGCTCGAGTAATATTTCCTGAAAAAAAATATAAATTATTTCAAGAACAAGGATTTCCTTATCAATTTGAAATTCCGGTTTATGCCAATGTGGTGAAAGACACTTCATTTTTTGGACAAAAACCGGAAAATCCTTTTTGGGTTAACATTCATTTTCCAAGTTTGGGTGGACAGATTTATTTGTCTTATAAAACTATTTCTGCGGCACAACCATTGTCCAAACTCATTGAGGACACACATGAAATGTCTTTCACTGTCCATAGTAAACGTGCTGATTACATAGATGAACAAGCATTTCAGTTGGAAAGAAAAGTGTATGGAATAATTTTCAATGTAGGTGGTAATGCCGCTTCAAGTTATCAATTCATTGCTACCGATTCCATGCATCATTTTTTACGTGGTGCATTATATTTTGATGTTACTCCTAATGCCGACTCGCTAAAACCAATCAACAATTTTTTGAAAAAAGATCTTGAACATATGTTGCAAAGCTTGACATGGCGCGACTAATGATTTTGGGGATTTTATAATGCTGACTTACATTTGCCTCCCTTTCGGCCCCGTAGTTCAATGGATAGAATAGAAGTTTCCTAAACTTTAGATCCAAGTTCGATTCTTGGCGGGGCTACAAACATAATTTAGTTTTTTACATGTTAAAATGATTTAAATAAAAATAAATTCTTAAATGATAAGTAGAAATACAATTATTCATTTAAAATATTATTAATTTTTTAAATCAACTGCTTCTTTTTGACAATAATTCTACAACAATAAAATTATGTATTTAAATAAAGTTGATTAGCATTCCAATTTTCTCTTTTCAGTTCTTAGCATTACATCCAAGTTAGAAATACAATACCAAGTAAAAATTATAATAGTTAATTGGACAAACTATCATTTTACCCCTCAATTAAGTTAAATTTAAATTCAAATTCACAATTTTTTTACATAAACCTTTCATTTTCAAATTGCATTTTTTGACCATTTTAATCATACAAATAAAAAAATGATATTATTTGTGAACCAAGCAAACATATAATCAAATTTAAATAATTTCTTTTCTTATATTTTCAATTTTGAAGATTAGCAATTAACATGATCAAAAAATAATCAAAATACTTCACAAATCTGAAAATACAAGCCCGAATTTTGGTTTAAACCAAGGGCATAATCAACCCTAATATTGGTTCTTTGTGATTTGTTGATGTTGAATCTCAAACCTGCTCCTACATTGGGATTGAGGTATTTTATTTTGTCATTAGGCTCTGTCAAAGTATGCACGCCGCCAAACACAACGCCACCAATAATTTTCCATAAATGCACTCTCATTTCAGCTTCGTAATTTAAAAATAATTTGCCTCTGTATCGTCCTTGCGCATAACCTCTTGTGGTGTTGAGTCTTCCTGCTTGTGGCATAATCATATAAGGAACATCGCCGGCTGCTAATTCTGCAACCATTCTCTGTGCCAACACAGCATGGCGTTTGGTTTTCAACATTTTATAAGAACGTGCATCAAGCCTTGCATTGAACCAATCTTCGGTGCTACCAATAAGTTTTAAATAAGGATTCAAAGTCAGTTCAGCATACTTTCCATCATATGCATTTTGAACATTATCTCGGTTATCAAAAACATAATGAACACCAATAGTCGAAGCCGTAAATTTTTTTGAACCTATTGCAAATTGCTCAAAAAAACCTGTGGAATCGTTATTGGAATGCAGACTCCAACAATCATACATACGATAATGCAATCCTAGAAAATGACTTTTTCTTATTTGTTTCATTACTCTTTCTTCAAACTCAATTGCTTTGTAGGAAACAATTTCTTTATCCACCAATTCGTCATTGCTTGTGTGTGCACCAAGACCATAAGTGCTTTCCGGCCAATCTGAATATTGCAGTTTCCCTTGCAACATCCAAGTTTCGTTTTTAGTGAATATTTGATGACTCAATTGGGTAGCAAACTGTCCTTTGGTGGTTTTAATTACATATGCTTGAGCGTTGCTAAACCTAGTTGTGGAAGGCGATCCTAACAGAAAATTCACATTGGAAGTAGCTCCATAACCCAGACCAATGAATGGATCAGAGATTACAAAAGGTAAGAAGGAATAACTTATTTTCTTGACAGAATCAGTTTGTGCTTGTGCCTGCAAGGATAGAAAGCCAAATAGAAAAGCAAATAATTTGTGTTTATAATTCATGCAATGTTAATAATCGACTTAAAAATATAAATTTATTTTAATCCTAATAACATTTATAACTCATCATCTATAAATTCCTCATCAATTTTGTTTGAATCCAAATCCGATGGAAGCTCCTGAACTGCTCGCAGCTTACGTTCTATAGCTCTTGTTTTTACTTCAGAAGAATCAATAACGTTGGTTGCTTCGATCAGTTTCTTTTTGGTTTTGGCTAAAATGGCACCAAACTGTCCAAAATCTGTTTTCACAGCACCCAACAAATCCCAAACTTCACTACTCCTTTTTTCGATAGCCAAAGTTCTGAATCCCATTTGCAAACTATTGAGTAAAGCACTTAAAGTAGTTGGTCCTGTAATAGTGATTTTATACTCTTTTTGGATTTGTTCAAATAGTCCTGGCGCGCGCAAAGCTTCTCCAAACAAACTTTCAAAAGGCAGAAACATAATGCCATATTCTGTTGTATTAGGAGGATCAATATATTTCTCCTTGATATCTTTAGCATTCTTTTTAATTCCATTGATAAATGCTTTTCGGTAGGCTTCAATTTTTTCGAGGTCACCTTTGTCTTGTGCCTCCACCAAACCTTCGTAATCTTCTTTTGGGAATTTGGAATCGATGGGCAACCAAAGTGTTTTTTCAAGATTATTTCCATGTGGCATTTTAATAGCAAATTCCACCAATGCTCCACTGCCTATTTTTGTTTTTACGTTCTTTTCATATTGGTCTTTGGTCAAAAGGTCTTCGATAATATTCTGCAATTGATATTCTCCCAAAACACCTCTGGATTTCACATTGGTCATCACTTTCTTCAAATCACCAACATTGACAGCTAAAGTTTGCATTTCGCCCAATCCTTTGTGAACCGCTTCTAGCCTATCGCTCACCAATTTGAAAGAATCATTCAATCGCTTTTCTAAAGTTTCATTGAGTTTTTCATCCACTGTTTTGCGCATTTGTTCCAATCGCTTTTCATTGCTTTCTTGAAGAGCATTTACCGATTGCTGCACCGTGTTTCTGATTGCTTCTAATTTCAGTTCATTGTTATTTGAAATTGAGGTTAGTTGATTCAAAATTTCAACTCTTAAATTTGATGATTGCTCTGTTTGTTCTTTCCTATTAACCACAAATTCTTGCTTCAATTGTTGTTCCATTCTTGACACATCCAAATCAATTTTTAGTATTGAAGATTCCATTTTAAATAGCTGGTCTTTCCACTGATTATCAGTACTTTTTTTACCATAAAAAATGACGACAATTAAATTCAAAACCAGTAACAATGAAAGGATAGAAAGAAATACGAAAAGAAGAATCATGACTGATAATTTTTGCTATGGTTAAATTTACGATTGTTGTCGTCATTATTTTTAAAATCAACGAGTTGTAGACAAATTCAGTAATTTCGACAACAATAATTTTTCAACCATGAATCAAGGTCAAGACCCTAAACCAACCGTTGTTTTTTCAGGAAAAATTTGGGAAGCTAATTTGGTTAAAAACTTATTAGAAAACTCAGGTATTCCTGCATTTCTTAAAGACGAATTTGTGGGCACCATCGCACCTTGGTACATTGCACCTGGTGGGGTTGGTTCTGTGAAAGTAGTGGTTGCAGAAAAACATGTTGCAGAAGCACAATCGATAATTCAATCGATGAATTCGAATCAAACTGAAATAAATTAATTCATTATCTACGCAACACAATTCTAAAAGTAGTTCCTTTTCCCAATTCAGATTGTTTCACAAACAAAGTTCCGTGATGGTATTTTTCAATTATCCTTTTGGACAATGACAAACCTAGTCCCCAACCTCTTTTTTTGGTGGTGAAACCAGGATAAAATATTTTTTTTACATGATGTTTGGCAATGCCTTTGCCATTGTCTGTTACATCCACCCAAACCATGTGCAAATGATTGACAACTTGAACACTGATTTGTCCCTGTCCTTCAAGTGCATCCAATGCATTACGAATAAGATTTTCTAATACCCAATCGAACAAAGGGCCACTAATAAATAACTGAATATCTTCTTCGTTTGTGGACATGCTTATTGCCACTTTATTGGGCGCACGTTTTTGCATGTAATCCACCATTTCAGCAACTCTTGCAACAATGTTTTCTTGAACTAACTGAGGGGCACTTCCCACTTTACTAAATCGATCAGCAACGAGTTTCAATCGGTCTAAATCTTTTTGCATTTCCACTACTAAATCAGGACTACATTGACTCTCGCGCAACAGTTCCATCCAAGCTTCGAAAGAACTTAGTGGTGTGCCTAATTGATGAGCAGTTTCTTTGGACAATCCTACCCAAACTTGATTTTGCATGGAACGATGAGCGGTGTTGATGGCGATTAGTATAACAATTAGAAATAAAAATATAATCACCATTTGAACATAAGGAAATAGCTTAAGTTGTTTCAACAAATAAGATTCACCATAATAAACCCGACTTTCACCACCTTCGTATTTAGCAATAATTGGGGGATGCAATTGCATGTATTCAAGTAATTTACCATGCATGAATCGTTCAACATTCTTGACATTATTGGTATCTATATTCTTTTTATCGTATATATTACCATTTTCATCAGTAATAATTACTGGAATTGTAGTGTTTTGCGCAACAAATGATTGGGCGAAGCTAACCTCATCATTATTGGTTGCAGTAGCTAAAGTTTTAATACTAAAAGCTAGTTGTTCCACTTTTTTTCGTTCTTCATGGGCTAGCCGTTTGGATAATTGGTTGGTGTAGGACAAAGAAGCAACCACCATCAGCAAGGCTGCGATGAACAAATAGGTTTTCCAATTCAGGTATTGGCGCATAGAAAAAATTCAAAAACGAGAACAAGGTAAAAATATTATGATTTTGGAGGAAGAACTACTATTTTTGTCGTCGGAAATTTTCTCCTAGATGGATAAGCAACACAACTTTCAAGAAAACTTAATAGATAATCCTGCTGATATCGAATTGAGCAAGCCTTCAAAAGCGCGCTTTCTTTTCTTATTATTCTTTTTCGGCATTTTCATTTTCTCTTGGGCAGGATGCTACAATTTGTGGGAACACAAGTTCAAAAGCACAGAAGATGTAGAAGTTCCGAAGAGTTCGCTCTATCAACCTGAGTACAAATAATTGCATTTCTAGCAAATGATTGTTTGCGAACAAGAAACGGCTGTTGTCATTCTTAGCTACAATGGTAAGAAATGGCATGACTTATTTTTGCCTACAATCCTTGCTGAATCAAACTCGGGCTATGATGTTGTTGTAGTTGATAATGCATCTACAGACGACACTTTTTCTTATGTTCAGTCCAATTTTCCTGATGCTAAAACGCTTCGAATTGCGGTCAACCGTGGTTTTGCAAACGGATATTATGAGGCTTTGTTGCAAATAAAAGCCAAGTATTATGTTTTGCTCAGTGCTGATTTTGAAGTAACACACAATTGGTTTCCTCCATTGCTTCATGCAATGCAACGATATGAAGGACTTGCAGCTTGTCAGCCTAAAATTCGCTATTGGAAAGAGAAAGCTTATTTCGAATATGCAGGTGCCGGCGGTGGTTTCATGGACAAATGGGGCTATCTTTTTTGTCGAGGTCGAATCTTCAATGACTTAGAAATTGATGAGGGTCAGTACAACGATGATATTGAAGTTTTCTGGGCTTCTGGTGGTTGCTTAATGGTAAAAGCTGATTTGTATCACCAAGCTGGAGGATTAGACAAAGACCTCTACGCTCATATGGAAGAAATCGACTTGTGTTGGAGATTGAAAAATATGGGTTATAAGATTGGCTACATAGGAGGTTCAACAGTTTTTCATGTTGGTGGAAGTGTTATTTCCTACGGTAGTCCACAAAAACTATTCTACAATTTCAGAAATAGTCTCATCCTAATTTTAAAAAACGAATCTACTGCAAAACTTTTGTGGTTATTTCCACTACGTCTTGTTTTAGATGGCATTGCAGGACTTCAAATGTTGGCTGGTGGCAAGTGGAAAGAGACTTGGACAATCATCAAAGCGCATTTCAGTTTTTACGGAAGTCTAAGTTTGTGGCTCAAGAAAAGAAAAGCAGCACAATCTCTTATAACCATCAAAAACAAAGAAGGAATTTATCCAAACAGCATCGTTTGGAGCTATTTTGCCTTGAAATTGAAAAAATTCCCTCAGTTAAAATTTACTCCCAAGAGATTAAGTTAAGCAACAATTTAATTTTAGCTTTTTCGTTTACCGACCAAGAATTAGGATTTACCGAAAAATTGACTGCAATGACCTATATTTTATGGTCTGTAATCTTTTGCTGTTCTACTTTTGGATAAATTATTAAACCATGAATCAAATTAATCAAGAAGGTCGCTCAAAAAGCAAGAGTAGTTTTGGCTTGGTGCTCGTCTTTATTGGAATCGCATTTTTACTCAAAACATTTGGATGGTTACCGCATTTCCATTTCAGACATTGGTGGCCAGTATTTATGATTCTTTTAGGCTTGTTCATTGGTATTCAAAAATGGATGATTCAAAAACAGGGTTCAAGCACACAACACAATCAACTTGAAAGCCTATTTCAAGATAAAATTATTGAGGGTTATCAGCATCGAATTGTGGTGAAAGACAATGGCATGATTCGTATAATCCAAGCTCAAGATATGCATTACGTTGAAGCTTGTGACGACTATATAAAGATATTTACAAAAGATGGATATCATCTAAAAAAAAGCACCTTAACAAAATTGGAACAAACTTTTGATCCAATTCAATTCATTAGAGTTCATCGTTCTTATTTCATTCCTGTATCGCAGCTTTTGAGCATTGAACCCTATGAAAAAGATGGTCACTTAGCATTATTGCAATGTGGCGCAAAAGTTCCGGTGAGCAAAAGTGGATTTTCAAAATTGAAACAAGTACTGGGTTGGTAATAACAAAAATGGCTACACTAAAAGTGCAGCCATTTTAAATATATTCATTCTTTTGAATTAAGCCTTTGCTCCTTTCAAAACATTTGCCATTGTGATACCAATATTTGCTGGACTAGCTACAACGTGAATACCACATGCAGCCATGATTTTCATTTTAGCTTCTGCTGTGTCATCTGCACCACCGATAATTGCACCTGCATGACCCATACGGCGACCTGGAGGAGCTGTTTGACCAGCAATGAAACCTACAACAGGTTTGCGCATATTGTCTTTCAACCAATTTGCGGCTTCAGCCTCAAGGCTTCCACCAATTTCACCAATCATAATGATACCATCTGTTTCAGGATCGTTCATTAATAATTCAACCGCTTCTTTTGTAGTAGTTCCAATAATTGGGTCGCCTCCGATTCCGATTGCTGTTGAAATTCCTAAACCTGCTTTTACAACTTGGTCAGCAGCTTCGTAAGTTAAAGTTCCTGATTTAGAAACTATCCCTACTCTTCCTGGAACAAAAACAAAACCTGGCATAATTCCTACTTTGGCTTCACCAGCGGTAATTACACCTGGACAGTTTGGACCAATCAAACGACAATCTTTTCCATTTAGATAGGCTCTAGCTTTAACCATATCTTGAACTGGAATGCCTTCTGTGATGCAAATAATTACTTTAATTCCTGCATCAGCTGCTTCCATGATGGCATCAGATGCAAATGCTGGAGGTACGAAAATAATAGAAACATCAGCTCCAGTTGTATCAACAGCATTTTTGACAGTGTTGAATACAGGACGATCTAAATGAAGTGTTCCACCTTTTCCAGGAGTAACGCCACCAACAACTTGAGTGCCGTATTCAATCATTTGACTTGCATGGAAAGTTCCTTCTGTACCTGTGAATCCTTGTACGATTACTTTAGAATTTTTATTTACTAAAACTGACATATTTTGTTTTTTATCGCAAATGTGCGCGCAAAATTAGGCTAATTGTAACCATATTCCAATACTAAGTTTGAATTGATAGATTATGATTATTTAAATAAAATTCAAACCCAACTAAATCATGGCAGTCCTTAGTCTAATAATCTTCGAAAGAGATAGAAAGGTTAGATTTTATAAAGATTGTTAGTAATGGGTAATCAATTTTACAGAGAAGCGGTTTCTACCGCTTCTTTTATTTTAATGTTGTTGCATTCCGTTGACTCACCTCTTTTGCATTACGAAGGAAATCAGAAGCAAAAATAAAGCTATTCAAATCTTTATCCTCACTAAAAACAATTTCCTTACTACTCCCTTCCCACTTTTTCATCCCTTTGTGCATATAGACAATATGGTCCCCACTTTCCATCACTGTGTTCATGTCATGGGTATTGATGACCGTTGTGATGTTGAATTCAACAGTGAGTTCTTTAATCAATTGGTCAATTACTAAAGAGGTCTGTGGATCGAGACCAGAATTGGGTTCATCGCAAAACAAGTATTTAGGATTTAAAACCAAAGCCCTCGCTAAGGCAACACGTTTTTTCATGCCTCCACTAATTTCAGCAGGATATTTTTTATTGCTTCCTTCCAAATTTACTCTAGACAAAACTTCATTAACCCGATTAATTTTCTGTTTATTATCCATTTTTGTAAACATGTCTAAAGGAAATTTTACATTTCCTTCAACTGTCATACTATCAAACAAAGCCCCACCTTGAAACAACATGCCAATCTGTGTTCTAATCTCTTTCAATTGATTAACTTCAAGCGTTGCAATATCTTTTCCTTCATATAAAATTTGTCCAAAATCTGGTTTCAACAATCCAACCATACATTTCATCAACACAGTTTTTCCACTACCACTCGTACCAATTATCAAATTCGTTTTTCCTGGTTGCATTATTGTTGACACATCTTCAATCACCACTTTATCTCCAAAAACTTTTTTGACATTCCGTACTTCAATCATAATTATAACATTAAATCAAAAGTCGCAACATTTTGAAACATAAAGAAATTTATTGTTGGATAAATCTTATGATTACAAAATAGCTCTTAGCGACATTCTTCCATTATGAATCAAATCTGAATTGGTGCTCGATCTTACTTCATATTCTAAAGACATTTCAATGCCTTTTCCAAGGCGTCTGTCCCATGAAAGTTTCCACAACCAATTTCTTCCAACTTTTAAAGACTCCAACATATTAAAATCAACAACCATGTTTTTTCCCCCTCTAAAATCAATATTTATCCAAGAAAATCTAGCATTTATTACTCCAGATTTGATTTGGCTCCAACGTCCGTCTATTTGAACAGTTTGGGCATCTGATTTTTGTCCTCCAAATATGTTTGCATTTTGTTTCGTTTCATATTTATAGGTCCCAGTCAATCTAATAGTATTGTTATGAAAAAAAGAAATTGATGGTTCAATTGCAATTCCATCAATTAAATAATTTCTATTTTCGGCTACAGCTAATGAACTCGATTTTTGACTTTTTCTAAATGCAAGATTTAACAATATTTTCTTAGCTGCATTCCATCTACATTGTGATAAAAATTGCTTGGTGTTATTAACCTCAATACCATACAATAACAGCTGTGTTGCATCCAAAAATAAATAGTTGAAATCAAATCCATATTTAGAATTGTTTCTATTGAAAAACACAGTTTGATTAAAATTATTTTGAGACATCAATAAATCACTTTGTGATGTCCATGGAAAATAAACTGTGTTGCCTTTTTCATTCAACCAACGAGTATTGTTTTGAAGTGAAGTTTGAAATGAGAACTTTGAAATAACTTTTTTAAAATCATTGTTTTCGGTTGAATTCCAAAATAATGATGGTTCTAGGTTTATAGAAAAATTGATATTACCATATTGTGTCAAAACAAATTCATTGGTTGGAATCGGAACTTTAATAAATTTCTTTTGGTCAGGGAAAATCGCTAATTCAAATTCATTTACTTGCTGAACACTATCGCTGTTGTAATCCACCCACATATACATTCCTTGCCCAATAGGAACTTCTAAATAAGTAAATCCACGTTTTTGTTCTTGTCCTGAACCTAGCTCCAAATAACCATTCCAAGTCATTACATTATTCCAAGAATTACCTCTATATTCTAACCGCCCAAGCGCAGCAAAAGGATTGTTCACACTATTTTTTGAAGTATCGTCTTGAACCAATTGACGTAAACTTCCTGTAAAACTTAGCTGCTGATTTTTCCCAAACCAATTCGACTTGAGGTTAAAATTATGACTATGATTTAAGGGTTGAAATGTTCCCTGTAATACTTGCTTATCATGTCTCGTGAAATAAGTTAATTGTCCATCAAAATGTGCCGTTCGTGGTAAAGCTATGAAAGCAGTAAACACATCGAATGAAAATGAATTGGGATGAAAAAGTTCAGATTGAATTACGTTTACCTGCTTTTGTTCTAATTCATAAGAAGCGCCAAATGTCAAATATTGTAAAGCTTTTATTTTGTAGTTGGCATAAACTTTAGGTCGGTAAAAAACAACTTTACGATTAGAGTCAACAGCGTTTAATATTGAGGCATTGAAACCCAAATTGAAACCGTATTGATTCCATTCATATTTCAAAGCATTTCTCCATCCTTGAAACCAAAATCCACGTTCAAAATAACTGCTGTTTATCATGCAATTACCCCAATTTTTCCTTTCAAATGTTGAAGAATATTCGAATAGCTTTTCAGTAGCCGAGTTTACCATCAATGGCATTGCCCAATCTCTGTAAAATTCTACATTTCTAAATGGTGCAATCGCTTTAAAATTTTCTTGAACAATTTCCATTGAAACTTTATTTGACCAATTAGCATAGGAGGTTTTAGCCAACTCATTATTGCTTTGATAAACCCATTTTGCAGCTAGCGCTTTGTGTGCAGCACTATTTTGGTCTGAAAACAAATTAGGGTCGAAATCGCTATAAGCCAATTCTGTAGTTATCTTTCTGTTGGTATCAATTGTCCATTGACTTTCAAGCAGAATCAATTGTTGTTTTTTAGGTGCAATCAGTAATTGTACAGGTTGATAATCTCCTTGTGGAATTCCATTTACTGGCGCAATCCATTCATATGTTTTCCCATTGGTCAATTGATTTGAAACTTTATAATTCCCCTTATTGACCCCTACAAATGAAAAATTCAATGCGTATAAGTTTGTAGTATTCAATGTTGTATAAACAAATACACTATCATATATCAAACCATCTACCAATGTGTCTTTCATGAGATAGAGCAACTTATTTGAAGCAAAGCTATCTTGACTGATACTAGGGTAAAATGCTTGTTGAACAGAGTCGCCAATAGTGCTTAGAAAACGTTTCTGATCACCACTTAAATTCTGTAAATAAGATTGATTTTTAGCATCTTGATTGTTGTAAAAACTTGTTTTCATTTGCCAATTTTTGGATAATGAAAATTCGTCAGTAACATAAATAAGAGAGTTGAGATAATTTCTATCTTGATATTCAAATTCTATTTGAATTCTTGCATCTTTTGAAATCATTTTCCTAGGCATGAATTTCACTTCTGCCGTATTGTAATCAATGATATAATCAGCACTTTCACCTCTTTCCATCAACTGACCATCAACATATACTTTTTCGGTGGCCGCCAACACAACAAAAAATAAAGCACCGTCTTGAATAGTTAGTTTATAAGGACCTTGATTTCCCTCTTGCCCTTGAAAAACATTTCGTTGAAATTGTCCTTTTGAAATGGAAGCGCTTATACCAACATGGTGTTGCTTACCTTCTTTTTTTCCAAAAACATCTTGATAATAAACCCCTTGTACTCGTTTGTTGAATTTTAAAAAATATCCTTGCTGACTAAATAGATTATAATCACCCAACTGCAAACTGGTTTTATTTTTACTCAATCTTATAAAAACCTGATCAAATTCTTGTAAGCGTTTGGTGTTGCCATTAGGCTGAAAAGGAACATTATTATCGCTGATTGCGGCTTCCAATTTCACACTATCTAAAATATACCCATTGGCTTGAAGATTGAATTGAGCATTTAAAACCACATCTTGATTGTTGCCCATCGCAAAGCTTCGTCCATAGCTTCCAGTGTAGGTAAGTTTACTGGAGTTTTGCTCCAAAGAATTTTCATTGAAACCATAATTACGATTATATATTTCCGATGTAACCCTTGAATTTGATGGATTCCAGGTTTTATGCATCCATTCTTGCCTTCCATAAAATGGTAAAACTCGAAAATGAATCTGAACAGAATCTACTTTAGGTTTTTGCCGCCAAACTAACAAGGCTGTTTCTGGGAAAAGTTGATATTGATTTGAGGGAATATCATCTATGTAAAAACTATTACTAACAATTGCTTTATCCGCTAACCATACAGAATCTTGTTGAACTGTAATTTTTTTACTCCTCCAATTAGACCATTGATATTTACTCAAGTCTTGTGCATTCAAAACTATAGGCAAATTAAAAAGCAGCAATAAAATCCAAAATTTAGAAAAGCAACGCAACTGTTCAATCCAATTTAATTGTTCAATGTTACAAGTTAAAAAGAAAGAGCCGGAATTTACCGACTCTCTGACAACTTCCTTTATTTCAAATTTAAGTTATTGTTTAACCACTTTAAATATTTTCTTATTTGCTCCTGATTTAACCAAGCACAAGTAAAAACCCGCAGGTAAATCTTGCAATGAAAGTAAAGCCGAATTGTCGCTCAGAACTGATTGAGCAGCTAACATTTGCCCTGTTAAAGAATATAATTCAATCGTAACATTTTGTGCAGTTGCAAAACTTGATTTCCATTTCACATTCAATTGTTGTTGAAAAGGATTTGGGAAAACAAATACTTCTGGCATTTTGGCTATTGTTTGGTCAGAAATGTTGGTTAATTCTTGTTTTTTGTACAAATAAACACCACCTAAAATATTACCTAAAACCATTTCCATTTTTCCATCACCATCCAAATCTGCAACAGCAGGAGCACTTCTAAATCCGCTGTATGAATTTTTAGTTCTATTGATATTGGAATAGAATGTATCCAATAATTGAAATGGTGTTGTTAAGTTTCCATTTTGAAAGCCCGTGTACCTATAAATCGCTCCAGAACTGCTTCCTAGCAAAAGATAATCCACATTGGTGCTATCCACTTTCCCAATAAAAGGTGAAGCATAGCCCGAAAATAAATTAATTGGGTCGGCTTTTGCTAAGCCCAATTTACTCGTAATATGTTTCAATTTCAATTGAGCAGCATTGCCATTGTTTTTATAATAATAAAGCCAACCTGCCGAACTACCAATAATTAAATCTTTCTTTCCGTCGCCATCCATATCATAAATAAACGGCATTGGAAATTGTGTAGAATCAATCGCTACATTGTTTTCATCTCTCAATGTATCTGTCACTAATTTCCATCCAGGATTTGGGGCAGAAAGTGCAGCTGTGTCGGTGTAATAACTAATTTTACCATTAGCGTGTGCCACTATAAGATTGTCTTTCCCATCGTTGTCAAGGTCGCCTATGGCTGGATAAGCACCACGCACATTTGAAGCATAAATATTTAAAAAATTATCATCAACTAATGTAAATGAAGGATTGCCCACGGTGCTTGTATTGCGATAATAAGCCAACTTAGCCCTCAGATTTCCGTTGCTTGTGGTGAAAAAACCATCGCTTCCAATAAACAAATCGAGCTTGCCATCTCTGTCATAGTCATACAACATTGGTCTCGAACCTGTTCCCATGTCAATGGTTTCCGCTGCAAAAAGACTATCCCCTTTGTAAGTGTAAATTGGTGCAGTTGTTGTACCTGTGTTTCTGTACCAAGCAAAACATTTTTTGTTTTCTGAAACGTTGTCAGCTGTTGGTGAAATCACAATATCCTTTTTCCCATCTTGGTCCACATCAACCCAAAATGCTGCTGGCCAAATTGAGGTATTATAAACAAATCCTCCAGTCTGAAACATGGTGTCTTGTGCAATGATGGTATCTTTCGGATAGTTGTAATCTTTCTTTCCGTTCTTGAGAAATTGAATGTTGGAATAGGAAATTCCACCATTCAAATAATCCATGTCGCCATCGCCATCATAATCTAAAAAACATAAATGATTGCCAGTGTGTAAAGTAGTCTTGGCTTGGCTTTCAGACAAATGATCTGCTTCTAGTCCATTGTTGTTGCTGCCCGAAGGACGATTGGGGGCACAAGTGATTCCCAAGGTTTGTGTCATTTGAAATCCTTGATAAATTTTACCCCAACATTTGTCCGCCAATTCTACTCTAATGCTATCACAAGGCAGATTTTGCTCCACTCTTAAATTTCTATAATATAGAATGTAGGAACCCAAAATAGAAAACCCTAAAAAGTCTAAATCACCGTCTCCATCAATGTCGGCAATGCCAGGAACATCTGATGGGTCGCAATAAGCATTGTCCCAACCGTTGGAAACAGGGTACCACAATTCACGATAATATTGGAAACACAATTGATTGGATGCATTGAAATAACCTCTATAAACCGTGTAACCTGAAACACCACGATGAAATAAATCCGCAATGCCATCACAGTTATAATCCAACAGGGCTAAATAACTGTTTATATAGGGGAAATTTGCAGCATATTTGGCTTCATATCGATAATCTGGATTACCGTTTACACCATAATTAATAAAAGTTTTAATCTGCTCTCCTTGCTTTTCGTAAATTATTAGGTCGTTTTTGCCATCATTGTTGAGGTCAGCTTGTGAAGTTTGTGGTGTGTTGAAACCGCCTGAAAAGCCCATTCTCATTGGGTTTCCATTGGCAAAAACTTTAAAACTTGTGTCTTGTACAAACAAATCGTTTTGCGCTTCCACATTCATTGACCCAAGCAACAAAACCAACATACAATAAATTACTCTATTACGAAAAACCATATAAAAAGTTTGCTAATGCTTTAATGAAGACTAAAATTTCCGATTAGCGGTTGGCATATTTTGTTAAAGGCGAACCGGGTTCTTTTAAAAAGTGCTTATACACTAATTTGTCGGCAAGCGAAGGCAATAATTTATTCAGCCAAACCGTGAGTTTCCCTTGCCCTGTCATCACAACGGTTCTTTTTCTTAGCAACACTCCTTGCAAAATTATGGACGCACATTCTTCCGAACTCATGAGTTTCCCTTCCTCTAATGGCGTTTCAGCTTGGGCTTGCCCTTGCGCATTTCTTGCCACATTGCGAATGTTGGAATTGGTGAAACCCGGACTCACCCACATAACATGAACTCCTGTTTGCAACAATTCTGTGCGCAAGGCTTCCATGAAACCTTGTAAGGCAAATTTGGATGCCGAATAACCTGTTCTTCCCGGCAATCCACGATATCCTGCAATTGACGAAACGCTGCATACCACACCTTTTGATTGCATTAGCTGTGGCAAGCATAATTTGGTCATATGAACACTGCCCCAAAAATTGATATTCATCAATTCCTGAATTACAGACAAGTCTGCTTCGTCAAACAAGGCACGCATACTGATACCTGCATTGTTGATTAAAATATCAATACGTCCCCATTTTTCAATAATTCCAGACACAAAAGTTGCACAATCTTCCCATCTACTCACATCTGCTTTTGCCAAATACACATTTTCATTCGTCCCAAAAATCGTTTGTAATTGCTCCAACTTTCTTGCGCAAACAGCCACTTTCGCTCCTTGACGAAGCGCGATTTCAGCTAATGCCTTTCCAATTCCAGAAGTGGCACCTGTTATGACAATTATTTTATTTGATAAATCATTCATATATCTAGAAACGAATTCAAATTTCAGTTTATTTCAACCAATTGCCAAATCAAAACGTTAACGAATTGGTTGCTTCCAAAAATTTGTTCACATTGGTGCATAAGTTTTTTGCTGACACTACACCCTAAAACAATAATTTTCATTTGAAAAAGAATAAGCAATTTCAACAACCAACAATTAACCTTTTGTTGTTTTTGTGGTTAATAAGTTGTTTTAATTTTATCAAGTACCCAAAACTGTATAGCCTTGACTGAATCAATCATCAACCTCGAATCCGTTAATCCAATAGAATTTTTTGGTATCAACAACAGCAAGTTTGATATTCTTAAAAAGAAATTCCCTTTGCTGAAAATATTGTCTCGTGGTTCTCAAATCAAAATCTCCGGACAGCCCGATGATGTGACTAACGCACAAAACAAAATTGGTCAGGTTATCAAATATTTGGAGCGTAACGGACATTTATCCGACAATTATTTTGCTCGAATTTTGGGTGACGAAGAAGCAGGCGATGCGGTTATTGCCGAAGACGTTACCAACAATGACATTTTGGTGTTTGGACCCAACGGCAGAGTGATAAGAGCCAAAACAGCCAATCAAAAATTGATGGCTACTTCTTCCGAAAAAAATGATATCCTTTTTGCGCTCGGACCCGCAGGAACCGGAAAAACCTACACGGCTGTAGCCCTTGCTGTTAGAGCCTTAAAGAACAAAGCTGTTCGCAAAATTATTCTTACAAGACCGGCTGTGGAAGCAGGCGAAAGTTTAGGTTTTTTACCCGGCGATTTGAAAGAAAAAATCGACCCTTACTTGCGTCCGCTTTATGATGCATTGGATGATATGTTGCCTGCCGACAAACTCAATTATTACATGACCAACCGCATCATTGAAATTGCTCCTCTTGCCTATATGCGTGGACGAACACTCGACAATTCGTTCATCATTCTTGACGAGGCACAAAACGCCACAGACCTGCAATTGAAAATGTTTTTGACCCGCATTGGTGCATCTGCCAAAGCCATCATCACCGGCGACATGACGCAGGTTGACCTTCCCAAAAACCAAAAATCAGGATTAGAAAAAGCAAGTAGAATTTTGAAAAACATTGAGGGTATTGGACATGTGGCACTAGACGAAGCCGATGTGGTTCGACATCGATTGGTGAAACATATTATTCGTGCTTACGACAAAGAAAGTGAGCGTGAGGAAAAATGGAAAGAAGAAAAACAATTGGAATATCAAAAAAAACAACAAAACCCCGACCAACAAAGCCAATAATTGACGCTACTTTTTTTACCTAATACAAAAAATCCACAGCAAAGGTTGTTGTGGATTTTTTTATAGGGGGTGGTAGAACAAGCATTCTTAAAAGTTTTAAAAAAACTGTTCATACAAATAATTTAAATAATTAAAAAATAACAATATCCGAAATTTCACCATCATTTACACGAATATACCACATAAAACCTAGTTTGTATTTACCATTTGGAGCCTTATTTCCGTTTAAATATACTTTTTGCCCAATATAAATTTCACTGTTAATCTGCTCTATTTCTAAAGTTCCCAAATCTGTTTTGTAAGGGTATCGACACCGTCTAACTGTTTTATCTTCAATTTTTTTTCTTTCATTCGACACCAAATACTTCTTGTTTAAAAAATCAACGATACGATCTAATGAGTTTAACTCCCTCCCCATCATATTTATTTTCGTTAACCAAAAAAGCATATTGTTCTTTACTATCGATTTTTAAAGCTAAAATATTTTCATCAAAAAATCCATGTTTAAAAACATAGTTGGTTCCATCATTTCTTTTGATTAACAACGAGTTGTTACCTATGTATTCCCATTTGGCTATTTCTGCTTTTCCATTTATTGATATTATTAAATCATTATTTTCTCTAAATATATAAGTAATTTTATTGTTTATAATATCATCAAACACCACCCAATGTTGATTTGTCAATAAAGTAAGGTTATCTAATTTTTGTGAAAACCTTTGAAGTCTAGGAATTATGTCTGATATAAAAGTCTTCATCTCATTTGCAATTGATTATTTTCAAAATTTGTTAAATATAGTTAAATAATTTAAAATTGTTTCGATCAAATGATACTGAACTGAGTTCTGCAAGACTTCAATTCATTTGGGATAATTTGAAAAGTCAAAATGATTTTATTTTAACAAATTAGAATCACCTTGATGAGTTATATTTTCAGTTCTTTTCAGAAGTGAATGCAAAGCATTCAAAAATCAACACTTATACATTTTTCAGAACAGCACCGCATCCTAGCTTCTTTGCAAGCTAGGATTTGTTTTATATTGCTATCTTATTATTTATCAAATTGAAGTACCATTGCACCTAAGCTAACCCCTGCACCCGAACCAAATAAAAGAATTTTTTCTTGTCCAGGTTGCTTATTCTCGTTGTAGTATTTTTCCAAACCTAATGCTATTGACGCTGAAATACAATTGCCATACTCACTCAAAGTTTCAATAACTTTATTTTGTCTCAACTTAAAATGATTCAAAAAAAATTGATTACCCATTTTACTAGTCTGATGAGGTATAATAAAATCAAAATCATTCAATTTTATAGCTAATCGTTTTTCCATAGTAGCAATAAAACCATCAATATGCCTTGTTGTTAATCTAAATAGCCCTTTGCCATTCATTTTAAAAAAATATCCTAAATCGGATTCATCAGCCTGAAACCCTCTGTTCACAGCACCTCCAATTGGCACATGTGCTAAAAGTGAACCCGAAGGATAATTTATAAAATCAGCATAAATTTGTTGATAACCACTTTCTGTTGACTGATCTAAAATTAATGCAACAGCAGCATCACCAAATAATCCAAATACCATTGCTTCCTTGTGCGTCAAGGCTTTTGAAGCTATTTCCGAACAAACTATTGCAATCCTTTTATAACGGTTAGTCTCTAAATATAAATTGGCAATATCCAAAGCATTCAAAAAGCTCAAACAAGTAGCATTGATATCAATACAATGAAAGTTAACAGTATCATTAGCAACCAATGATTTTATGATTGCAGCGTTATGAGGAATTGGGTAATCAAAACTTGCTCCAGAAAATATTAATAAATCAATAGAAGCAACATCCAAATCCGCAACTTTTAATGCATTCATCAATGCAGCAGCACCAAGCGAACAAACCGTTTCGTTATCTGAAACATGATGTCGAAAACTAACACCAGTATGTTTTTCAATACTTCCTCTTCTTACCTTTGCTAAATCATCAAGTTCGGTTGAATGATATCTATTCATAGGTAATTGCTTTGCAATAGCTTTAATTGTTATACTCATAACCTATTTATTACTTTTCTGAGTTTATTGCCTGACATTCTTACAGTTTGAAGTTGAAATTCTAGGTTTACTTCAAATATTTCATGTTCCTTTAGAAGCTCCAAAATAGCTTTTCGAAAAGATTGTTTTAAGTTCTCGAACAAGTTTTCTTCAGATTCAATATACACTTCCAATTGGTCAGGCTTAACTTGAACAATCATGTAATTCTGAAATTCATTGCATTTAATTGCAATTCGCCTAACCAATAAATCAGGATATATTCTTTTGCCATGTACCACTAAAACATCATCATCTCTACCCATTATTTTTTCAAGTCCTAGTAATTTTGATCCACAAAGGCACTCCTCCTTTTTAACCTGAAGAACATCATTCAGCTTATAGCGAACAATGGGTTGACTCGTGCGTGAAAAATCAGTGATTATAGGATAAAATTTGTCTTCATCTATCCACTCTTTATCGAAATGAATGAAATCCTCATGGAGGTGCATCGTTCCATGTGCGCAAGTGGCGCCTAAAAAACCTTCAGTACATTGATAAACTTCAGTAATATTTGCTTTTAAAAGATTTTGAACAAACGCTTTATCTGGTTGGTGCAAAACTTCTGCAAACGATATGATTTGTGTGGGCTGAATTTGAATCAAGTTTTCCCTTTGCGCCATTGCAATATCCATTAATATAGATGGTTGTGCGGCTACTATATGAGGTTGAAACGAATTCAATTCTTGCAATAAATCTTGAATTGGCTGAAAAATATCAAAATATCTAAACTCAAATAAGGAGGATGAAACTGATGAATATAAATTGCTATTAGCACGTAGAAAAAAAGCAATTCTCTGTTTCTTAAATAGACGGGGTTGTATTACTCTTGCCATCACCAATGCCACCCATAAAGCCCGTTCATTTTCAGACACTAAAAACAATCCTCTATTGCCGCTTGTGCCTGTTGACAAACCTACGGTAATGCCTTTAATTTCATGATTAAATGTTCTAGTTTTTTCTGCCGCTATCGCAAATGGCATAGCTTCCTTTATAGTTAAACCACATGTATTGATACTGTCAAAATTTTCCATGAATGTTTGTTTGGACATCAAAGGAAATTGAGACCACAGAATCGAGGATGTTGTACAAAAAGATTGATAAAAAGGAGATTGTATCAACACCTTTTGAGCAAACTTTTTCAGCTTTTTTTGCTGAAATAATTCCAATTCTCTTCTTGAACGAAAGCCTTTCCTAGACTTTATCAATAGCCAATGGAATACTATTTTAACCTTGAAAAACATAATTCAAATAATTCAGTGTTTCAGGACAATGTGTAAATAAAACTGTAGCATTATTGTGTTTTTCATAGAACTGTAGCTTTTTTTGTGTAGCTACAAAATCGTCCCATGAATCTAAAAATAATTTAACCACCTTTTTAGGTAAAATACCTTTTACATAAGTATCATAACGCCAAGAAGCATCTGTTGCATAAACAAGATGGAATGAATCAGTCCTAAAAATAAACCCTAACATTCCTCTTGCATGACCTGGTAAACTTACTAATTGCAATTCCTTTAAACCCCAAAACCAATATTCTTTTAAGCCAAATTGATTCTCAATTGTTTTATCAACAATTGCTTCAATAAACAACAATCTCGACTCAAAATCATTTGGTAATAATCTTTGTAGAATACCTTTACTAACCGCTTTGATGCCGCTAACTAACTTCACTTCATCATATGAATGTTTGCTGCAAATAAATTGTGCATTCGGAAAATCTTTCAATCCTGCAATATGGTCAGCATGAAAGTGAGATACAATAATAAATTTGATTTCATCAGCTTGAATCCCTTTTTGTTGAAGTATCTGAACTGCTGATTCCTCATGTTTCAAAACCATTGGAGTAGCCCATCTATAAAATCGTTCAGGAAAAGATTGAGTTGCTTCAAAGAACTCAGGACTATATCCAGTATCAAAAAGTATAAAACCAATTTGAGGAATGTCAATTAATGCCCAAACTGCATAAAAGGAACATTTTCCTTGACCATTTTTTGGATCAACGATACGTTCATGAGCCTCGCAATACCCTGATGCAAAAAATTGAATGTTCATGGTTTAGATTGATGCCAAAAAATATATTCATTAATACCATCCATCGTTGTCATTTTTGGTTCATATTGTAGTTTGGATTTAGCTTTTTCAATATTAAGGGTGAAATTATTGCTTAATACCCCAATCCCATATCGAGTTAAGGTGGGCTCTTTTTTCTCTTTTAGTAGTTTTGCTTTACGTTCCAAAATAGAAGCTGCAAAAAAAGCTATCTTCTGATTCACTCGTTTTTTTACAGGTTGACAACCCAAAGAGGTCAACGCATAATTAACCGCATCCCAAAACTTAACCGCATTACCATCTGTTATGTTATAGGCTTCACCATAGGCTTCTTCTTGTGCAGCAATGCAACATTGAATTGCTTGAATAACATTGCTCACACAGGTTAAATCACAAATATTATGTCCATCACCGATTATCTTCAGCCTTCTTTTATTGTAAGCTTCTAGAACTCTTGGAAAAATCACAGTGTCTTCTGCTCCAATAATTGCTCTTGGACGTAAAGCAATGGTTTGAAAATCTTTATTGTTCTTAGATAAAATTAATTGTCCAGCCATTAGTTTTGTGGCTGCATAATCATTGACCATATTTAGAGGTAATGGGTCACTTTCACTGACATCAAATCGGTCTGAATAATTGAAATAAATACTTGGTGTTGAAATAAAGATAAATTTTCGAACACCGTTCGCAATACTTGCTTCTACTAAATTTTGGCTTGCTTTAAAATTAGAATTATAGAAATCTTCATATACACCAAAAGGTGCAGAAAGAGCCGCACAATGAATGACTATATCGATACTCTTTGTAACCGAATTACAAAATGAAGCATCAACTAAATCTCCATTTATAAAATGACAACCTGCTTTTTCTAATTCAGTTTGACGAGCATTTCTACGTGATGTTGCTACTACTTTATAAGCCTCATTCATTGCAAAGAATTTTGCAGTTCTTCCACCTAAAAATCCGGCAGCTCCTGTAATGAGTATCTTCAATTTCATCTTACCAATATACAATAAATTCGTTTTGTTTTGGTAAATTATGACCGTTGCCATTTTGCCAAGTCCATAAATATTTCCCAACCGTATCTGTTTCATCGGATACAAATCGCTTATCCTTAAAGTGCTCTAAATTGTCCTGTTGCAACTCTAAAATCTGTTTGTCTTGTTCAATTATTTTTTTAAACATCAATCGAATAATTGGTTCAATTAATCTACCAATCCAACCAATATTCAAAAATATTCTAGCCATATAATTAAGTTCATTTTGTCCTTGAATTAATATAGCTTCAAAACGTGCAATGACTTTTTGTTCTTCATTTTTATATTCCAAAATGGCAATATTCGGATGAATATAAATTGATCGAGGTTGTAGATTTTGATAAGACTTTGGTAATAGTTTAGTCAATAAACCTTTTGCAGGTTCTAAATCATATTGAACAGTAAATCCAAATTCATCATTTTGAATATTTGCTTTGATTGCGTTCCGTTGTTTATTTTTAGTACGAACCAATCCATTGTGAACATAATGGGTGTGACTTCCTTCAAGAAAATTTTCGAGTGTATTCAAAATCAATGCCCTAATGTTTCCTTTCAAAATAATATTACTAACTTCTGAATTCAATAAAGGCAATGTGGCATCTTGATAATAACTTATCCAAACAAGGTCATAAGCTACTTTCACAAAAACAGATTGCAATTGGCATGGTAGTTTTTCATTCCTTACAGGCACAAAGGTATTTTGCCCACTTTCAAGATTAAACTGCCAACCATGATAAGGACATTGTATTTGACCATCAACAACTGTTCCTTCTGAAAGTGGTGCACCTCTGTGAGGACAAAAATCTTCATAGGCAACAACTTGTTTTTCAAATTGAATAAGAACGATTGGCATGTTCCCCAAAAACACTCTCTTTGGCTTGTTGTGTGTCAATTCATTTATTCTAATTACCGGTAGATAGTATTCAAAGCTCATATTTTTCAATTAATGGAATACCAATATGGTTTGAAATATATTGCAAAAATCGCCAAACTGCTTTTCTATAAAACGGTAAATGTTGTGTATAAACCACAGTGTATTCCATTGAAGGTTGACCACCTCGCATTCTTTTAAATTGAGAAGCGCCCGAACTGAGATTCAACAATTTTCCAGATTCAAATTTATATTTCATAATGAGCTGTATGGCATGAATATATAATCCTTCTTTTTGAGGAGCATAAATATCATAGCCCACTAAAGGAGAAGTAATGGTATTGTCCAATACAAACAATCCTGAAAAAGCCTTTAATCTTCCTTTTTCATCGGCATATCCTTGAAAATGCATCATTTTATTATCATAACAATGTTGAAAATAGGTCAAAGTAAATTGTGGGTTATACTTCGAATATTTTTCTATATACAAGAGGTTATATAATGCTAAAGCTTGAGTCAAATAGGATTTCATTTCTTCATGAGATAAGTAATGTAGCTTTTGTTTTTTAATTATTCTTGCATCATTTTTATTGTTGTTGTGCTGCCACCAATCTGCGTAAGGCACGTCATATATATAAACCTGTCTGCTTCCAATCTTTTTATAGCCTTGATTTTCAAACTGTGTAATCAAGTCCTTATGTTGGTATATGTTAAGTGATCTAAAAACTAGGGCATGATTTGGATACTGACTTTTTATAAATGCTGTAATAGCAGGTATTTCCATTCCATCCCACTCTTGATAAGGGTTGGTTGATAGCAAGAAGTTATTGACATGAACATTGGTATCAATTTTTCCCAATTTTAGAACCAATTCTAAAATCTTGATAATGAATAGTATCGGCAATTGCAGCAACTTATTAGGCACTTTCAATTGTAACTCATCTTTAGCATATAAAATATATGCAGTAAACGGTGAGCAAACAAATGTATTAGCAACCACTTCGCTATTGATGGAAACAGGGAAATATAATTGTTCAGCTACTGCTAAAATTTTAATTTCAGTTTGTGCATTTTTTATGGCTTCATTTGTTTGATGAAATGCAAACAATTTTGCAAAAGATTGATGCAATCCTTTGGGTAGTTCAGTATGTTTTACCCATCTAATCGCCATTCCATTCAATATCTGAGGTGGTGGCTTCAAGCCAAGTGCATTGGTTTTTTATCTTTAAATAGAAAATTTCTAATAGCGATAAAGCCTGCATGAAAAATGGTTTCTTATCTTTTCTATTATATACTGTGTCTTTGGATTGAAGTATTCTTTTTTCAAAAAATGAACGAGGATGTAATAATGCCATCGCATACTTAATGGAAAACTCTTGTTGTTCTTTTATTTGAATAAAATTTGTAGAGAGAAATGCATCAGCTAACTGTCGATGCAACAAATGAGCGCCGCTAGTACCTCTTGGATTACATTCAATAAAGTAGGGTTGTTGTTTTTGATCGACAATGACATCAAAACACAACTGACCATGATAATTTATGGAAGCACCAAATTTTTTTACCAAATCAACTACTAATTCATTGTTAACAGGTTCAAAAAAAATGCCCGCACCTTTCCCAGCTCGATATAAGGGATGATACAAGGTTATAGCTTTTAATTGTCCATGGTCCCAAATACTATACACACAAATTTCTCTACCTTTTATCATTTGTTGTGCCACCCATTTCTTTTTGTCCTCATCTTTAAAAAAAGTGGATGTAATCTTCTTGTTCAAAATAACCGAAGAAGCAAAACGAGAAAAAACAGGTTTAAAAACATATTGTTGACTGTTTCCCCAATCCGAAAAATCACTTAACAACATTGTTTTTGGAATGGGTAATAATTCTTTGAAAAGCTGTGTGAAAGTGAACTTGTTATGCAATCCAATCATCGTATCGAAGTCGCTAGTCCAAACTTTACAAGGAAAAAACTCTTTTTGGGCTGCAATAAAAATAGCCTCCTCACAGGTTGGTATCAAATGAGCAACTTTTTCGGCGACAATGATGCGTCGCATTGCACCTCTATAATCTTCAGGATACCATCTAGGAGAAGGAACTTTATAATATTTATCTACTGAATTAGACCAACGGGCAATAGTCCAATGCTGACAATCCACTAAAATGACCTTGTGTCCGGCAGCTTTGAAACTACGACACATTTCCAGAGCAATTGGTGCCCGAGCGCCAGTGATTAAAATAATATTTCTAATAAAATATGATGGTTTAAAAGCGTTCCAAAACTTTAAAATTCTAAATTAAAAAGTTTTAATCATTAAAGTTCATTTACTTAAAAATGAATTGTCCAAAAAAATACACAAAAAGAGATATAACAGCAATTAATGTCAGCGAAGTCATAGTTATACCAATAATTCCAAGAATTTTTTGTGTGTTATTACCATATTTCATTGCCAAAATTCCATTCTTCATT
>CAZNVQ010000014.1:0-31167 GCA_964576425.1 uncultured Flavipsychrobacter sp.
CCATTAATTGATTCCTCACAATATTATGCCCCTACAATCACCTCTTTTTCGCCTAATAATGCTTGTTCTGGAGGTTCTGTAACTATTACTGGAACTAACTTTCAAAACGCCATGCAAGTTTTTTTTGGTGGAGTTCCTGCAAGTTCTTTTACTGTAAATTCGTCTACAAGCATTACTGCTACAGTTGGAAATGGTGGAAATGGTTTGGTTACAGTTGTAACACCATACGGACCTGGAACTAGTATTGATAGTTTTTTCCTTAACCCCCAAGCCACAATTATTTCCAACACAGATACTTTGTTTTGCAACGTAAGCAGTATTTCACTCAATGCCAATATTGGATTAGGTTACACTTATCAATGGAAACTCAATGGAAGTGTTGTAAATGGTGCTACAAATAGTAGTTTCAACGCAACAATACCCGGTTCTTATACTGTTGTTGTAACCAATAATAATAATTGTGTTGCTACATCACAACCCAAAATCATCAATTACATTTTACCTCCAGTAGCGAATATAATTTCTCCGGATAGTACATTTTATTGTTCAGGTCAAAGTGTTGTGTTAACAGGCAATACTTGCTCTAGTTGTTCTTACCAATGGTGCAACAATGGCTTAATAATTTCTGGAGCAACAAATTACATTGACACAGCTGTTAATGCTGGTAACTACACTTTTATTGTAACTGATAATTTTGGTTGTTCAGACACATCAAATCCTATAAATGTTATTGAAATACCTTCTCCAATCGTAACAGTTACACCAATTGGACCAATTTATTTGTGCGATGGTGCAAATGAAACTTTAAATGCTTCCGTAATAGATTCAAATTTAACTTATTTATGGAGTAAAAATAGTAATACCCTTACAAATGAAATATATGATTCTTTACAAGTAAATTCACAAGGTAATTATATAGTAACTGTTACCGATATATTACATAACTGTAGTTCTAATTCACTGCCTGTTACCGTATTTATTAATCCATTTAGTCCTGTCAATATTTATCAAAATGGTGACACTTTAAAAAGTACTAACAACTATGTAAACTATCAATGGTATAAATGGAATTTAATAGTTATTCCTGGTGCTACGAATCCTTATTACATTCCAACACAAACTGACATTTATTATTTAATAGTCACCGATACTTTAAATTGTAATCATCAATCTAATGCAATCTCATTTCTTTTAGGAATTAATGAAAACGCTCCAAAACACTTTGATATTTCTCCCAACCCTGCAACAAATTCAATAACAATAAATTATTTTGGACAAGGTAAAATCATCATTTCAGATTTAACAGGTAGAGTATTAATTAAACAATTACTGAATGCAAATAAAAATACGGAAACAATAAATATTGGTCACTTATCATCAGGTGTATATATGATCCAATTCAAACAAACCGATGGGAGAAATATAACTCAAAAATTCATTAAACAATGAGTTAAAAAAAATAGAATCCATCAAATTAAAACCAATTTCAGACATTCCGATTTTTGTTATAAAATCAGTTCATAAAGGTTAAGAAACTAGAAAAAAGGTCAATATTTTGCGTTTTTTATTGCAACACAAAAATCAGATTTTAAACTTAATACACTTTTTTGGATAGTATCCAATAAAGCGTTAAAAGATGGATTTACAGAAAAGGAATGGAAAAGCAGTTTGGACAGTTGGTTACAACAAAGAAAATTATCTCTTAATAGCAATGGCTCTTTAGCTGGTTTATTGAATAAATACATGTTTGAAGGAAAAGATTTGACTTTCTACAGTGAACTAGAAACCAAAGCGCAACAATTGAAATTGAAAGACATCAATAATGCCTTGAAAAAATATCTTGACACAAACAAAATTGTCCTGATTTACGCTGGCGATTTCAGAAAAAAATAATTGTTACTTCATCTTATCAAAAACTGCGAATATTTTACTTCGCAGTTTTTTTATGTCCTTCATTTATGAATTGATAAACAGAAGTTACTATCAACAACATCAATAAATTATAAATAGAATCTTCTGCTGGAATAGTTCCTAAACGCAAACCCATAAAGGCTTTGGGACTATAATTTACAACAGGATTTTTCGTCACTGAACCGGTTAAAACACTGTTCACAAGAAAAAAAGGTAGCAGACAAATTAAATAGCTCAACCAGAATTGCCCCATCCAATTTGGCTTTTTAAAATAGGCAATAATTAATGTAATGCTGGTCAACAAAAAAGTAACAAATGTATAAGGCAAAGAATGGTTACAAAGAGCTATTAGCATCAAAATAATTGATAACAATAAACTAATTCGATGAGCCAACTTTTGCAAAAAATGTTTAGGGAAAAAATAACCTACAACTTCGAAAATAAATAGGCAAGCAAAAGGAACAATGATAAAAAACAACCATTCTTCTACAGGTAAATGGGCAATTCTATAGCCCAAGATATAATCATCATGAAACCACCACCAATTTCTGTAAGCAAAATATACATCCCATGGAATAAACAACAACATCATTACAATTGTACCAACAAACAATCCTTTCCATTTTTTATAATAGCATAATCTCTTTTCAAAGCTCTGAGCTAAAGGATATGCCATTGAAAATAGCAGAAGATATATGTACAAAAAGTTTGTCTCAAAAAAAGGCATAGGAACTTATTTTATTCCAAGAAAAATGAAAAAGAATAATTGAATCAAATAGCAAAAAAGTAAAAACAAATTGTTGGCTTTTGGTTTGAAATAATGCAATAAGCATTGCATCAACAAAGCGACAATACCCCATGCAATGAAGTTTTGAGCTGGCACCAATTGATTTTCCCAATGCCAAAAATCATATTTAATCGCAACAGGTTCAATAAAAAAATCAATGACAAACATCAATAGTGCTGCAATAATGGATTGAACGAGCCAATGAATTGAAGTCAACTTTAAAATACCGTAGCAACTGACAGATAATATAAACCAATTAAGCCCTATCAACAAAGGCACATTCATCCAAGACCAACCAAGTACGTTTCCATAACCATAATGTCCAAAAATTGCCTGAGTAGCAACTCCAAGAACCTCAATAAAAAAACCCAAAATTACAATGCTTAAAAACGACCACCATAATGACCAATTTTTATCTGTATTCCAAAAAAATAAAACTGCTGTCCATATTAATTGAAATGGAGTCAACTTCAAAAACAAGGGTTGAGTTGATGGTATCGAAAGTCCTATTGCACCAACAAGATGAAACAAGAGTAGTAACCCAATACTAATTTTTGCATTATTCAATTGTTTTATGAAGGCAAACATGAGGCTACAATTTTTGCTGATGAAAGTGCCAATGGAATGCCACCACCAGGATGAACACTTCCACCACAGAAATATAAATTTTTAATTTCTTTTGAAAAATTAGGATGTCGAAAAAACGCCGCTAATCGGCTGTTGGAAGAGGTTCCATACAAAGCGCCTCTGTATGATGAAGTCTTTGATTCAATAGTTCTTGGATCAAGAATGGACTCTGAAACGATTAGAGATTCAATATTCCGTCCCAATGTTTTACTGATTTTGAGCATAATATTTTTTCTTGCCTCGGCAATTAATATATCCCAATCTTGTCCTTCATTGCATGGTGTGTTCACCATCACAAACCAATTTTCCATTCCCTTGGGTGCGTCTTCAGGAGTCATTTTGGAAGTGATATTGATATAAATTGTTGGGTCTTGTGCGATTGTCTTTTGTGTAAAAATTGTTTCAAATTCTTTCTGATAATCTTCAGAAAACATGATGTTGTGCAAAGAAAGTTCTGGGAATTCGTGATTAATACCCCAGTAAAATATAAGAGCAGAACTCGATCTTTCTTGCTTCAATATATGCTTTGGTTGTTTTTGTTGAGGCATTAATCTTTGAAAAGCCGGAACTATATCCATATTGCAAACCACACAATCTGCTATTATTTTATCATTGTTGACTTCCACCCCACAAGCTTTTCCTTTGTCCACTAAAATAGAAGAAACCTTATGCTTGTATCGAAATTTAACCTCTAAGCTTTCAGCCAATGCAACTAGAGATTTCGTAATACTATACATTCCATGTTTGGGATAATATGCGCCTCGATGAAATTCTAAATGTGGAATTAAATTTAATATGCCTGGTGCAACATAAGGATTCGAACCGTTGTAGGTAGCGTATCTGTTGAATAGCTGTACTAATTTAATATTTTTCAATTTCTTTTCGTTCACAGCATTCATGCTGCTCATGGTGTTGAGCATTGGTAATTGTAGAAAAGACCAAAAAGTTGACCAAGAAAAATAGGTCTTAAACTTATGCAATGATTTGAATAAAAACAGCGGTCCTGCTGTGTTGTATAAGTATCGGCTATGATTTAAATAATTGGTGATTCTTGAATGAGGGACACCAAAAAATTGAGCTGCTTCTGTTGCAAAGGTTTGTTCATTTCCAGATGCATTAAATACAGTTCCATCAGCAAAATAATAGCGGCAAATTGTTGATAGTCTGTCGTATTGAAAAAAATCTTTAGGGTTCTTTTGAGCCAACTCAAACAATTCATCAACTAGTTCAGGCATGGTAAACAAGGATGGTCCCGCATCAAAGCGAAACCCGTCCTGCTCAATTTGCGATAACTTTCCACCAGGATAGTCATTGGCTTCCAACACTACCACGTCATACCCTTTCACAGCTAGCCTTATTGATGCTGCGATTCCGGCAACACCCGAACCAATTACAATTGCTTTTTTATCGGTCAAAATCTATGTTTTAGCGTTTAACAATTTGAATGAATTATTGTTGTCAATTTCAACAATTGTAGGGCATTTTTTTGCATAAACATATAAAAAAATAGCGCAACGTATTGTTGCGCTATTGCTTATTTGCTGTGAATTCTATTTCTGATTCAAAGTGTTGAAAACAGTTTCATCCACTTTTACAGGATATTTATTTCTAAGCTTTTCATTCCATTTTTTCTCTAAAAAGTCTTGGTATTCCGCAACTACATATCCTTTTGCATCTTCTAATGATTTTTGTGAAGGTCCTTCACTAACGCTTGTTGGTTTTACCACTGTATAGCTGCCATCGGCATTTTTTACAGCAGTATATGGTTTTACTTTTAAGATGACTTCTTTAGGAACATCTTTGAATCTTGAAAACTCATAACGTCCTTGTTGAATAGTTACTGCATCAGGGTTTTCCTCGTTATTAACGACTTTTGAAACATCTTCATCTTTAGAAGATTTTTTATTGATGATGCCCAATCCTTTTTTCATTGAAGCCTCATCTTTGAATCGATAAACAGAACCAACAAATCCAGGTTCCCACATGTATTTGGTTTTATTCGCTTCATAAAAACTACGTAGTCCAACAGAATCTTTTGAAGCTTTTCCCCAAACTTGTTGGTCCATCAATTCAAACAACATTATGCCATCGTGATATTCCATCATCAAATTGCGAAAATCTTCATTTTCTTCTAACAATTTATTTTCTTGGAAATTGGTAATCACATTATTCAAATACATGTTGTAAATGTCTTTAGCAACCGATTGTCTAGAACCCATGATTCTACCTCTTGTCAAGTTTTCTGCATACAACATCATATCGCTTTGCGTGTAATTGACATTGGCTAGAGTAAACAAGGGTTTATTCATGTTGTCAAAATCTCCTGCCGAAAAAGCATTTGCTTGTGCACCGGTGTCAGGAATTTTAGCAATTCTTGCAACTAATTCATCATAGTTAGCTGGAAAATCTTTAAAGCCATTTTGAGATTTTATTTTAGCATAATAGATGTCTTTTGCAGTTTGTGCGCGAGCATCATTTTCTACTAATTTCTTAATGCTAGCGACCATGCTATCATAAGGTTGCAATGGGAATTTGTTAATCAATTTCAAAATATGAAAACCATATTCTGTTTGCACAGGCTCCGAAATGTCGCCTGGATTTTTCAAAGCAAATGCAGCTGCTTCATATTCAGGCCAAACCTTGCCCACACCAAATTTAGGCATCACACCACCTTGCTTGTTCGTGTAGTTATCTTCAGAATATTTTTCAACTAATTTTTCATAAGATGTTCCTGATTTCAACGCTGCTTTGATGGTGTCAATCTTTTTCATTGCTACATCAATACCTTCTTTCCCTCTTGATTTTGGTGTAGCAAGCATAATTTGTGCTACTTGCACCTCTCCTCTTGTTGGTCGCTTTTCAATCACTTTGACAATGTGAAAACCAAGTGCAGTTCTGAATGGCTTCGATACTTTGCCCACTTCGGTGCTGTACACTGCATTTTCAAAAGGATAAAGCGTTTGCAATGAGGTCATAAAACCAATGTCACCTCCTCGATCTTTAGTGCCTTTGTCTTCTGAAAATTCTTTGGCTAAAACAGCAAAATCGGCTTTTTTAGTAGTTAATAATTTATATAAACTATCCAATTTTTTGTATGCAGCTAATGAATCTTGTGCATTAAGATTTGGTGGTGCCATCAATAAAATATGTGCCACATGACGGTCTTCTTTCATTCTGTCATATGCTTCCCTGTACAAGCGGTTGTTCACCTCTTCATCAGTCAAGTAGTTTTTAGCCAATTGCTTTTTGTAGTTGTCCAACTCTCGCATGATGCTCGACATGGTGTCAATTTTCATCGTCTCGGCTTCTTTCACTTTCATGCGAAACAAAGAATACAGATTAATGTATTCTCGCAATGCAGATTCAGACATGTCCGGTTTTTTGTTGATGGAATTTTTCTGATAATTTCTCAAAAACTCCTGCTTCGTCACGTTTGTGTTACCAAAGCTGAAAAGGGTTTGAGCCTTGCCCGTGTTGATAACCAATCCTGCTGCCAATAATGACAAAACCAATTTGCGCATATTTGTCTTCTATTTATAGTTTATTGTTTTATGAATATTATTTCTTCGTTGGGTTGTCTTTTGCTTTTTTCTCCAGCATTTCAATCACTTCCAAAACATTGGTATGATCCAATCTTTTACCACGAATGATTTTCTTTTCATCTAAAATGTAAATCACAGGCGTGCTATACACATCATACATCGAGCGGTAATTACTAGTGTGTTCTGGGTCATAAACATTTATCCAATCTTTCAACTGATGTTTTTCAATAAACTCTTTCCACAATTTTTCATCACCTTCTGTACGCACTGCATAAACCTTCACTCCTTTTGCTTTCAAAGCTGATTTGTAAAGCGAATCTAAAGATGGAACTTCTTTGGTGCAATGTCCGCAAGTTGGGTCCCAAAACACCAGCATTGTATATTTTGCTTTTACGTTATGAAGGTTGTATTCTTTGTTGTCCAAGCCTTTCATTTTAATGTCAGCACCAATTCTTCCTATCACGTTTGGTGCAATTTTCATGGCTCTATCGTAGTATTTGTTCAACGCTTCATTGTCTAACCAATAGGCTTCGCCTTTCATGTAATAGTTCTCCACCAAATAAACAAACACTCTGTCCATGCCCATCACTTTACTGTTTTCTACAAAACGACTCAACCACCATAATGTGTATTTGAACAGTTCTTTTTGACCTCGTGTTTTGTTCAATAAATAATCACACTCTTTGATAACGCTGTCTTCTAATGGTGGAACAATTTTTTCCATATATTCTTCCAAGCGTCCGTCATACAATGGGGTGTTGATTAATCTGTCGTCTTTGAAATCAAAACTGTCCCAAAAATGACTTTTATAATAATTATATGCAAAGTTGCTATCCTTAACTCCGTTGGCTAAAAAATGATCGCCTTCTGGAACTTCGGGAGTTTCTAAAGCACGAAAGATGCTTGCAAGCAACGAACCCTTGTGTTTTGAAACATAATCCTTTCTGTAGTTGGTAAGTTCTTTTGCTGAGTTCACCAATTTTTCACGAGCCACCATGCTGTCGGTGTTGGTGGTCGCATTTTTGTAGGCTTCTTCTAATTTTTGTTGACGTTCGCCAAAGCCTTGAAGAAATTTTACATAGTTCTGAAACTGTACATTTTCTTCCGAATTCTTGAACACCACACCTGATGGAATCGTTGCCACGTCTGCTGTGATACTCATGTCGTCACCATTGTTGAGCAACAATTCAAAATAGGTTTTCTTGTCGGACAACATCAGGAGGTAAATGCCCCCCAAAGTGTTTTCATTACTTTGAAGAATGGCGTTTCCTTTTTTGTCAATTTTCGCAGAATCGGTTTTGTAAATCGTTGGTAGCGGCTTACCATAATAATGGGCTAAAAAAACCATGCTGTCGGAGGTGCCATTGAATTTCAATTGAATTCGGTAGCCATCTTTTGCTGCTGCTGATTGTGCACCGCTTGCACACAATAAGAATAAAAATAATTTTAATACCTTTTTCATAAATTGGGGTGAAAATAATTTAATTTTTCGCAATACAGACAGTTATTATAAAAGCTTTGTTGGTAACGAGTAAAATTAAATCATACAAACTGTGTATCCTAAACTCATAGACTTATTTTTGCTCGTTTTTAACGTTTATATAATAATTTGATTTTGAAAAGAAAGAAGAAAAAGCCGATTGATAATATTACAATAGAAGCTTATGCTGCCGAAGGCAAAAGCATTGCTCACCTCGAAGATGGAAAAGTTTTATTTGTTGAAAATGTGATTCCGGGTGATGTGGTGAATGTCTTGGTGACTAAGCAGAAAAAAAACTGGGCAGAAGGTCGGGTCATGCAGCTCGTTTCCCCTTCGCCCAATCGAGTGCCTCATTTTTGTAGCCATTTTGGCACTTGTGGCGGTTGCAAATGGCAAATGGTGCCCTACAACCATCAAATTCAATACAAACAACAACAGGTGACCGACCAATTGAGCCGAATCGGACATATTGATCTTCCTGAAATGCAACCTATATTAGGCAGTCCTCTTCAACAGTATTATCGCAACAAGTTGGAATTCACTTTTTCAACTCAGCGTTACCGTAGTTTTGAAGAAATCAAAGCTGCTGATGGCGCTCCTTTCGAATTAGAACCCGCAGTTGGTTTTCATGCTCCAGGTTTGTTCGACAAGGTGGTTCCTGTGGACCATTGTTACCTTCAGCCCGAACCTTCTAATAAAATTCTACAAACCCTTAGACGCTATGCCGAGCAACACCAATTTCCTTATTATGATTATCGTGCTCAAACAGGTTGGTTGCGCAATGTGGTTATTCGAGTTGCCAAAACAGGAGAAGTGTTGGTGAATCTTGTTCTTCAGCATGAAAACAAAGCCAATAGAATTGCCCTACTCGACCATCTTTTGGAGCAAGTGCCCAATATCACCACTTTGCATTACACCATCAATCCAAAAGTGAACGATAGTATCCACGACCTCGATGTGGTGACTTATTACGGCAAGGGATATATCGAAGAACAATTGGAAGATTTTAGATTTAAAATCTCACCTAAATCTTTTTTCCAAACCAATAGTCATCAAGCCGAAGCCTTATACAAAGCCACTCGAGACGCAGCAGGACTAACCGGAAACGAAGTGTTGTATGACCTTTATTGTGGTACGGGAAGCATCGGTATTTTTTGTTCGAAGCATGCCAAAAAAGTTGTGGGTATTGAGGTGGTGAAAGATGCCGTGAAAGATGCTTATGAAAATGCAGCTTTGAATAATTTAAACCACTGCCAGTTTTTTGCAGGTGATGTGGCGAACATTTGCGACGACAATTTTGTGGCAACACATGGGCATCCTGATGTGATAATCACCGACCCACCTCGTGCAGGTATGCATGAAAAGTTGGTGCAACAAATCCTGAAGTTGAGCGCGTCCAAAGTTGTGTATGTGAGTTGCAACCCTGCTACTCAAGCAAGAGACCTTGCACTACTTGATGTTGCCTACAAGGTCACTCATTTGCAACCTGTAGATATGTTTCCGCACACTCATCATATCGAAAATATAGCAGTGTTGGAATTGCGCCAATCATAAAACAATAATCAAAGAAGCTGCTATAATTGAGTAGCTTCTTTGCTTTTATTCCTCCCCATTAAAACTTTAGTCTTTATCTTTTCAAACAAAAGAAGCTGTGACTACTCAAAACCATCATCAATTCAGCCATTTTTCTTGGATTGACATTTGCCAACCAGATTATAACCAATTGCATCAGTTGTCCGAAGACTTGCACATGAATGTATTGCTCATTCAGGATAGTCTAGAACATGGTCATTTGCCCAAATGGGAAAAATTGGATGACTATTCTTTTTTGATTTTAAGAGCCTACACCGCGCTGCCCGAAGATAGAGTAACCAATATCAATGAACTCTCCAACAAGATTGCCTTTTTCTACAATAATCAAAAGCTGATTACCATTCACAGAGCGCAATTTTCCTTTCTTCATCAAGTGCCCCAAAGCTGCCAAAGCGTTGAAGAATTGCTCGTTTTTATCATCAAACAAATGATGTTGACTTTTTCAGAACCTGCAAACCACCTTTCGGCTAAAGTGGATGAAATGGAACAACAAATCTTTATCAAACACAATAAAAAAGTATCGCTTGAAGAGCTTTATTATTTTAAATCACAAACAAGAATCAGTAAAAAACTCTTGCAAATCACTCAAAATGTGGTGCACGAAATGGACATCAGCGAAGGACAAAAATCTTCTATGCAAGACATTAAAGAATTAATATTAAGCCTAGTTTTAGTGTTCGATGAAGTATCGGATGATGCTCACAATTTGCTTAATACCTATTTGTCTGTCAATGCCCAAAAAAGCAACGAAGTCATGAAATTACTCACTGTGTTTTCTGCATTTTTTCTTCCTTTGACTTTTATTGTGGGTGTCTATGGAATGAACTTTGAACATATGCCCGAATTGAAATGGCACTATGGCTACGGTTTGACTCTTGGACTTATGTTTGTTCTTTCTTTGCTTATTTTCTTTTGGTTCAAACGAAAAAAAATTATTGAATAAACGTCTAGAAACCCAATCCAAAATTCACAAAGAGTTCACGGTTTTTTTCAAAAATGAAGCACTGAATTCAACGGCAAATTTGTAAGAATAAGATTGATTTATATGAATCAAAGTGATTTAATTTTTCATTTCTTATTTGATTTTTTGCAGAAACAAAGCCAAACCTTCACGCTTCATGGCATCGAGGTGGTAATGAATATTTTCTGTATAATATTGGTTGAGGTCGTAGTGCGGATAAGCAATTTGAGTCACCAAAGTATCTAGATGTTGAAGACCAAACTTATTGGCTTGGTTGAAAAAATGGATGAATTCCGGAGACCAAGATTTTTTGGAAATCCAAGCTGCAAAAACGAAAGGCAACCCTGTCCAAGCTTTCCAAGCAGCTGCTAAATCATAGACATAAGGGAAGTTACCAAGCTGTTGTAAGGCTCTGTCGCCAATGATGACACCGGCAGTGTTGCCCTTGATGTCATTGATATATTGTTCATCGGCTTGCTGAAAAACAACCTCGTGTTGCCAATATTCTTTCAACAACAACTGAGCAAGGCGAACAGAAGTGCGGGATTGATAATCTAAAAGAACAGTGTTCACCTCCTGAAGTGGCACATGACTGTAAATGCACACCGAAGCAACTACGCCATCAGCAGCAATACCATAGTCCGAAATGATGGTTGTGCCAGGGATGTCCAACATAGCAGCAACGGGCATGAGGGCAATGTCGATTTCGTCCTGTTTGAGTTGCTGAGCCAATCGGGAAGGATAGTCGAGTTTGAATTCGATTTCTCCCGTCCATTGCAATTGTTCGAATCCCAAGAGCAAAGGCTTGGTGTTCAAATAACTTACTGCGCCAACTTTTATTTTGTCTGTCAACTCCCTACTTTTGGGTGCAAAGGTAAGGGAAGCAATAATAGATGTCGCAACAGTTAATTATATACACAGATGGTTCAGCAAGAGGGAATCCGGGACCGGGAGGATATGGCATAATTTTGCAATGGGGACAAGCCTACAAAGAGTTGTCGCAGGGCTATCGGCTAACGACCAACAACCGCATGGAACTGATGGCGGTGAATGTGGCCTTGCAAAGCCTGACAAAAACCAACCTCAACATCATGATTTACACCGATTCACAATATTTAGTGAATGCAGTGGAAAAAGGCTGGCTTCGCAATTGGCTTCGAACAGGATTTAAGGGCAAGAAAAACGCCGACTTATGGCGACAATATGCACAACTGTCCCAAAAACATACCATAAAATTTGTGTGGGTGAAAGGACATGCCGACAATCCGTATAACAATCGCTGCGATATTTTAGCCACTCAAGCCGCCGACAGCCGCAATTGGTTGGTGGATGAAGTGTATGAAGCTGGGGAAAGTTAGGGTTAGAAAGGGCGACCATGTTTGGCATCGTTCCACACATTTTCATCATCCCAAACAATCAGTTGTTGAAACACGGACTGACGAACCGGACACTGATGTAGGGCACAATGTTGGCAAGAATAGGCAGCACAAGCGTCTATATGAACAAAAATCTCAATTCGATTGCCGTATTTTTCTTTGATAAGATTTTCCAACTCATGAATTTCTTTGTCGGCGTCAGCCACATTGAAATACCAAGGCAAAGTCATGTGAGCATCGATATGAATGCCATCTCCATACTCAATCACCCGAAGATTGTGCATATCAATCCACTGAGGTTGGCGTTTGGATTGCAAAAAAGCAATGACCTCTTTCAACAAAGCCACATCGGCTTCATCCATGATGCCACTTAAGGATTGGCGCAACACTTTGTAGCCGGTAACGATGATGAACGCCGCAAAAACCAAAGCCACCGCACTATCCAACCACTGCCAACCGGTGAAATACAACAAACCTAGCCCAACTAAAATAGCCACTGTGGAATAAGCATCGGTTTGAATATGTTTACCCGCAGCTTGAATGGTCAAAGATTTGAATTTTTTGCCCTGACTAATGGCATAGCGCCCCGCAATGAAGTTGATTAACCCTGCAACAGAGGTAATGATGATGCCATAGCCCAATTCGTGAAGTGGTTTGGGTTCAATAAGCTGATCGATAGATTCAAAAATCACTAATAAGCCAGCAATAATAATGAGCGCACCTTCTAAAGCTGCAGAAATAAACTCAGCCTTGCCATGACCAAACGGATGGTCTTTGTCTCTTGGCTTGGAAGCCAAAATGATGCTGTAGAGTCCAATGAATCCTGTAATGACATTCACTGTGCTTTCGAGTGCGTCGGTGAGGATGGAAACCGAATGCGTTAAATACCAAGCCAAGAGTTTCACCAAAAACAGCACAACAGAGAGGTAAGCGATGAATTTTTGAATTTTTATGGGCATTGACTTGGAATTGCAGACAAGATAAAGATAAAAGACCCGATTTTAAATGAATAACAAATAATATGTATATTAATAAAACAAACCTTACTAATATTAGGTATAGAATAAGGACGAAATTTTAGATCAAACATTGTTACCTTCGCAGCAAAAATTTAATACATGAATTGGAACCCCACAGGCATGATGGAAGAATTGATTTCTACCTCACAAAAACTAACAAAAGGCTACGAAACCCTACAAAAAATTGATAAAGTTGAGTTAGCAACCACGCCGAAAGAACTGGTTTGGCAACGCGATAAGGTGAAGATGTATCATTATTTGCGCGATACGCCTGCTACCTGTGCCACACCTGTTTTGGTATCTTTTGCCATGTTGAACCGTCAAGATGTGCTTGACCTTCAACCCGACAGAAGCTTGATGCGCAAGTTGGTGGAAGAAGGTTTGGATGTGTATATCATGGATTGGGGCTACCCAACCAAATCTGACCGTTACCTAAGCATGGAAGACTATATTGATGGCTACATGAATGATGCTATCGATTTCTTGCGCAAAAAACATAATGTTCAAAAAATTCATAAACAAGGCATTTGTCAAGGTGGAACATTCTCCATGATTTACGCTTCTTTGTATCCAGAAAAATTACAAACGCTTACAACTTATGTTGCTCCATTCGATTTTGAAAATGGCGGATGCATGTTGTACAAATGGGCAAAATATATTGATGTGGATGCAATGGTGGACAGCATAGGCACTATTCCTGGAGAGCAAATCGACAGTGCCTTTGGCATGTTGAAACCAAGCATGAACATCAGCAAATATTTTGGTGTAATGGATTCATTGGAAGACCAAAGCAAGCTTTTGAACTTCTTGCGCATGGAAAAATGGAAAGGCGATTTACCAGCCATCGCAGGTGAAATGTATCGCAAGTATATCAAAGATTTGTTCAGAGACAACAAGCTTATCAAAGGCGAATTTGAATTAGGAGGCAGAAAAGTTGATTTAAGTAACATGACCGTTCCTTACTTGAACGTTTATGCAACAGAAGACAACATTATTCCAAACGCAAGCACATTAGCTATCATGGCTAAAATTGGTTCGAAAGACAAGAAAGAATATCCTTTCCCTGGCGGACACATTGGTGTATTTGTGGGTGGAAAATCACAAAAAGAATTGGCACCAACTGTGGCTAAATGGACTATAGATCATTGCTAAAAAAAGCAATGAATAAAACACCTTAAAAACCGCTTTAGACTATCGCTAAAGCGGTTTTTACTTTTATCTTTATTGCTAAAATTGATACCAAAGACGAACAATGATTACCTATCCTTACTCATCCCAAAAAATAAAATTGCAATCGGGTGAAACCATCAACTATATGGATGTTGGCAAAGGAGCTCAAACCTTGCTAATGATACATGGCTTAGCCAACTATGCTCCCGCTTGGAAAAAAAACATGGAACAATTAAGCAAACAATATCGTTGCATTGCCATCGACTTGCCTGGAAATGGATTATCGAGCGTAAGTCAACAACCCTATTCCATGACCTACTTTGCTCAAACGGTGTTGCATTTGATTGAAAAACTTGGTTTGAAACAGGTTACCCTTGTTGGTCATTCGATGGGAGGACAGGTTTGTATGCATGCCTATTTACAAGTACCTCAACTGTTTGAGAAATTGATTTTATGTGCTCCTGCAGGTTTTGAACATTTTACCTCCTTCGAACAAAGTGTGTATCAATCAACAATGAGTTTCTTTGATTTCTTTTCAAGTGAAGAAAACAGCCTACGCAAACTTATCAGAAGTAGCTTTTATCACAACACTCATCAAGGCGATGAAATGGTGCAAGACTTGGTATTCTTGATGCAACAACAACCCATTCAACAATATAGGAAAATGGTAGATCAGTGCATTTCAAGCATGCTCAATGAACCTGTTTATGATAAGTTAGAACAGGTTAAAATTCCTTGTTTGATTCTATTTGGAGAACGCGATGCTCTGATTCCGAACAAACTCCTTCACCCCATTACCACAAGAACATTAGCAGAACAAGCTGCTAAAAGAATGCCTAAAAGTGAACTCCATATACTTTCAGGTGCAGGTCATTTTCTTCATTGGGAAAAACCAAATGAAATCAACGAACTGATGATTGAGTTCTTGAATAAAAATTAATATTTAGTATTTGGATTCGTCACTAGCTGACAAACGTTTGTAGGACTTAATAAATATGGCACCAAGGTTTTTGTGAGGAGGTACATATTCATTAAACATCGATTTTATTTTTGGATTTTTTGCCACAATTTGGTCGTCAATTTCTTTCCAAAGTTTTATCCATTCAATGTCACCACCTTCTAATAGTTTAGCATTAAGGTGCTGCACAATCAAATCATTAATCGCCATCATTCCTGTTTGTTTGGATGAAATGATATGAGCTTCTGGCGATTGTGACAAGACCGTTCCAAGATTATGATAACCGCCACAAGAGCCAAGAACAGCGAGTTTGGTGTACTCATCAAAATTTTCCATAGTTGAAGTGAGATGATAACTATGTCCTCGATGCACAATAATAGTTGGTCTTATTTTTTTCTCTTTCAAGTATAAATTTAATTGCTTCTGTGCATCCTCATCTTCGGGTTCAGAAAGTGGAAGATTCGCAAAAATCACAATAGGCTTTCCGGTTGTAGATACAATGGTAGTCCAATATTTATTATCGGTTTTTTTCCATTTCCCATCTCTGAAATTGCCCAAGAAATTATTGTAAGATGACTTTCCATCCTCATCACCATAAAAGAAAAACTGTTGGTAAACAATGCCAGAATCATTAAGCAATGTTTTGAAGGGCACTAAATTTATGGGTGGTAAATTCAATACATCAGACTGGGCTTTGATGGCCGCTGCATTATCGCTGTTTTTCATTCCTGAAAACAAAGTATTCAGCAAAGCATAGACTTTCATTCCTTTCATGCTTTTGCCCTTGTAGGAACGTTCGTAACTATTAAGCACTTCTTTCTTCAAAATCTCAAGCAAAGCTGGGTCGTTGATACTGCCAAAAGCATCAGCAACATCAACTGCATCTTCCAAGTCATATTCATCGCCTTGATCAAGACCATTGATAAATTTTTTCATCAACACCAACCTATTCGTATCCGACATGGAAGCTAAAAAGGTACTTAATGTGTTGTAGCCTGCACACATGCGAATGAAAGTTCTGAACTTATCGAAATGAACTTTTTGTAAAAGTTGATCACCACTTACTGAGTCGGCAGCCAATCGATCCATCATGCGCTTGAATGTACCTACGAAGCTGCTTGTGTATATTTCATCTTGACCATAAACCATGATAAAATAAAGGTCTTCGGCGCTCATTCCTTCGATGGATTTGAAACGAACAATATCTTTTTCTTCGTGTAGGTCATTCATAAAACGCACATAGCGCAATCCACGAAACATTAATTCTTGTGAATAAGTGCTGCCGCCAAGTTGCTCGTTCTCAAGTTTCAAGCGAACTAGGTTTTTAAAAAACAAATCTGGATCGGCTGTGATTGAATCAATCTCTTGAATTGTTTTTCTTTTTTTAAAAATATCACTCAAAAAAGGCATTGCCCGTAAAGGAGATTTGGATTCATCGGTAATACGCACAATAGTTTTGGTCAAGCTGTCGGTGCAAGATCGAATAGCTTGATTGAGTAAATTGTTGGTTGAAGATGCGTAGTTATAAATTTCATTTGGCACTTTCACAGCTGCCATTGCTATGATATCGCATGCAAAAGATTCTTTAGCATAATTAGCCAATTGCTTAATCATGCTTTCTGGATTCTTGCTTGCCAATTCAGTGTAGAGATAAGCTTTAGCTTCTGGATTGTCTTCCAACAAAGCAATATTGGCAAAAGTATAAATGTCTGGATGAAGCATTGTGTAACTGAACAATTTGCTTTCTTGCTTGGCAATCACCATGTCTTTGAACGTCGTGACGACCCTCTTCCAGAACACAGGATCGCGGCGTGTGTCAGCATTAAAACGTTTTACCAATTCAAAGAGTTGCTTTAAATATTGAATTTTTGCTCTTCCTTCATCATTGGGATTATTGGTAAAAGGAAGGTTTTCAATCATCACTTGCAATTGATTCACATCGCGAATGATGGCTTGGGTAAACAACTTTGTAGATAATGTGTCACCAATATATTCAATTCTATTATTTTCAATTCCATCGGATAAATCGGCATTTTTTTGTTCAGCGTCAATTTTGTTTACATGCCAAGGTTTCCTCAAATAGGGAATGGGATTAATTAAGCTATCTAAATCATAAACAAGATTTTTGTTGGGGCGTTTGCTCCTTCTTTGTGCATCCGATTCCACATTGAATAAGGTTACGAATGCAAGCAAAAAAACAAGAAATCGAGCTATTGATTTTTTCATGATGTAAAAAGTTGACAGCAGTAGTTTGGGGCAAAAAAGTTGGGATTGAACTATGACTAATCAATGGCGCAATCCCAACTCAAAAATATTATTAATTCAAAAAGTCAAATGTTAATTATACATCTCGAAGCCTGACATCAAATCGTTTACCTCCCCTTTCACCGCCTTGATTACCTCTTCATTATCTGGATTCATCAATACTTGATCCAACCAATTAACAATCAAAGGCATATGTTCTTCTTTTAACCCTCGGGTTGTTATTGCAGGAACGCCTACTCTGATGCCCGAGGTGATGAAAGGCGACTTATCATCATAAGGCACCATGTTTTTATTTAAAGTAATGTCCGCTTTCACCAAAGTATTTTCAGCTTTTTTACCACTGATGTTTTTATTACGTAAATCAATCAACAACAAATGATTGTCTGTTCCGCCAGAAACAATTTCGTAGCCTTTTTCCATAAAAGCTGAAGCCATTTTTTGTGCGTTGGCAACCACTTGCTTACCATAAGTCAAAAACTCATCTTGCATGATTTCATGAAAAGCCACTGCTTTAGCTGCAATAACATGTTCCAATGGTCCACCCTGTGTTCCAGGGAAAACAGCAAGGTCAATCAACTGACTCATCAATCTGATTTCACCTTTTGGTCCTTTGATGCCCCAAGGATTTTCAAAATCATGTTTCATCAAAATAATTCCACCTCTTGGTCCACGCAATGTTTTGTGGGTAGTGGAAGTTACAAAATGACAGTGCTCAAATGGGCTACTCAACAAACCTTTGGCAATCAATCCAGCAGGATGCGACATGTCACATAAAACCAACGCACCTATTTTATCAGCAACAGCACGAATACGAGCATAATCCCAATCGCGACTATAAGCTGATGCGCCACAGATAATTAGTTTAGGTTGATGAGTCATGGCTTGTTGCTCAAGCATATCGTAATCTACAAGACCAGTTTCTTTGGTCACTCCATAATGAACAGCTTTGTATAATTTTCCTGAAAAGTTAACAGGTGAACCATGTGTCAAATGTCCGCCCATGCTGAGGTCTAGTCCTAAAATGGTATCTCCCGGTTGCAAACAAGCTAACATCAATGCCGCATTAGCTTGCGCACCACTATGCGGTTGCACATTGGCATAAGACACATTAAATATTTCTTTTGCTCTGTCAATTGCTAATTGTTCCGTTTGATCAACCACTTCACATCCACCATAATATCTTTTGCCCGGATAACCTTCAGCATATTTATTAGTCAACACGCTGCCCATAGCTTGCATCACTTGCATGGAAGTGAAATTCTCAGAAGCTATCAATTCTAAACCTCTTCGCTGACGAGCCAATTCCTCGCCAATCAAATGAAATATTGCTGTATCTTTTTGCATAAAATATTTTAAAATAATTAAAATCTAATTTTAAATAAAAACTCCTTTTAATACCTTTTCAGTAGGGTTTTAAAATTGGATGCAAAGTAAGCTATTTGCCTTAGAGGTAAAAATGAGTGCATATGATTTCATTGGAAATCAATGATTTTTTAAACAAATAACTTTCCTTGTATCAGTTTCGCTTTGGAGGAAATAACCGGATTTTTCTGTTTTGTTTGTTGCCATTCAAACAAGTCAGATTCTTCGTGACGAGAAGCTACTGTAATTTTAATTTCAGGATGAAAAGCTTCAAAATGAGCAGCTGCTTTTTTAGGACAATTATTTTCGTTGGACAAATGAGAAAGAATCAAATGTTGTAATTGTGGTGATTGATGTTGTTGCACCAAACTCACGGCTTCATGATTAGACAAATGCCCTTTGCCTCCCGAAATTCGCTGTTTCAAATGATAAGGATAATTACCTTGTAGCAGCATTTCGGGTTCGTAATTAGCTTCTAAAAAAACAACCTGACATTGACTGAAATGACTTTTCAAATTATCACATGCAAAGCCAATATCAGTGAACACACCAATTTTGGTATCGTTTTTTTTCACCACAAAACTCAAGGGTTCGGCAGCATCATGTACTTTTTGAAATGCTTTAATTGTCAAACCACCAATCTCAATTTCGGAATCATGTTGAATAAAATTGAGTTGTTTGCCTTCAATGATGAGTCTACTATTTTGATAAGTTCCTTTTGAAATATAAACGGGAATATTTAATATTTCAGCCGTTTTCTGCAATCCTCGAATATGATCGATGTGTTCATGTGAAATAAAAATAGACTTTATGGATTGAGGCTGAATACTAAGCCTATTCAACCTTTTCAACAATTCTTTGGCTGAAATGCCCACGTCAATCAAAACACCATTTTGCGGCGTGCCTACATAATAGCAATTGCCATTACTGCCCGAATTTATAGATGCGTATTTGAGTTTCATCGACTGCGTAAATTACAAGAAACAACTACAAGCAACAAAGGGGAAAAGAGTATTTCAACATAATATTTCAATCATTATACAATTCAATACTTTTTATTCCTGAAACCCGTTATCTTAGAGTTTTATAAATAACAAACAAAGAATAAACAATGGTTTTTACAGCGGAACAAATCGCTTCAATTTTGATAGGAACAATTGAAGGCAATGCACAAGCCCAAGTCAGCAAATTGGCAAAAATTGAAGAAGGTGTTCCCGGTTCAATATCTTTTTTGGCTAATCCGTTGTACACTCATTATGCTTATTCCTCCAACGCTTCCATCATCATTGTCAATGAAGATTTTGCACCAACTGAACCTGTGAAAGCCACGCTGATAAGAGTTCCTAGCGCAGGTGCTGCTTTCGCACAATTGTTGGAAATGTACAATCAAGTGAAGCTCAACAAATCAGGAATTTCTAAAATGGCTTTCATTGATGAAACAGCAAGTGTTGGCGAAGGTGTTTATGTTGGTGAATTTGCAGTGATTGGTGCACATGTAAAAATTGGTAAGAATGTAAAAATATATCCTCAGGTTTTCATTGGTGATAATTGTGAAATTGGCGACAACACCACTCTGTTTGCCGGAGTAAAATTATATTCCGAAAGCATTGTGGGAAAGAATTGTATCCTTCATTCGGGCACTGTGATTGGCAGCGATGGCTTTCGTTTCAACCCTGAAAACAACCATCAAAAAGTGCCACAAATTGGCAATGTAATTCTTGAAGATGATGTGGAAATTGGTGCCAATTGCACCATTGACCGCGCCACTCTTGGTTCCACAATTTTGCGCAAAGGCGTTAAATTCGATAACCTCATCCATATTGCTCATAATGTAGAAGTGGGTGAAAATACTTACATGGCGGCAGCTTGTGTGGTGGCGGGTTCCACAAAGATTGGGAAAAACTGTATGTTCAGCGGACAAGTGGGCATTGTTGGTCACATTCAAGTGGCAGACAACACCATCATCACTGCACAATCGGGTATTTCAAAAACCATCAACAAAGCAGGTGAAATATACATGGGTTCTCCAGCTTTCGAAGCAGGCAAGTACCGCAAAGCTTTTGTGCATTTCAGAAATCTTGATCAGCTTTCAATCAAAATCCAAGAATTGGATAAATGGAAGAAGAGTCAAGAAAAATAATAAAAAAGTGGATTTTAATTAGAAGCCATTTTCAGCTCATCGAAACCAATCATTCTGTTGGCGTCGGCATCCCAAACTTTGAGTTTCAAACAAGCAATAATGTCTTTGGGTTTCAAAGAAGTGGTCTTGGCTGATTGCAGTTCTGGTATGGCTTTCATCACTTCAGGCAAACGATAAAAAGGGATTTTAGCATTCAAGTGATGAATGTGGTGATAACCAATATTTGCTGTAACCCAGTTGAAAAATCGACTCATTTTCATGAAGCTCGAAGACTCCAAAGCAGCTTTAGCATAATTCCAATCTTGGTTGGTGCGAAACACCACTCCAGGAAAATTATGTTGCGCATAGAACAAATAGGCACCCAACATGTGCGACAAAAAGAAAGGCAAGAAAAAAGCAAGAATATACGTCAACCAACCCATATTGATGATTATCAGAACGGCGGCTGTGACATGCAACCCTACGATGACAATGGAATCCCAATGACGACGAGGGCTGCTGAAAAAAGATTGCAAACACATTCCGTAAAGAAACATGGTGAAATAAGACAAAAACATATTCAAAGGCGAACGAGTGAACAAATAAATCAATTGTTCTTTTCTTGAAGCCTCTAAAAATTTTTGTTTAGTCATGATAGGAAATGAACCAATGCTTGCACTAAATAATTTGGAATTATGTGCATGATGGTGGTCATGAGAACGCTTCCAAATGCTTGGCGGTGTAATCATGTAAACCCCAAAAAGAGTAAATAACACATTAGCTATTCTGTCTCTATTAAGGATAGTATGATGTTGGTAATCGTGAAAAATAATGAAAAATCTTGCTAACATCAAGGCTTCGAACACACTACAAACAACTTTCATCCAAACATATGGTGCGAAGAATGTACCTAAAATGGACCCTACCAATAGTAGCAGCGTGTAGCTTGTGTACAACCAACTTTTCCAAGTGATTTCTTTGGCAAATGATTTTGTTGCTAATATCAGTTCCTTTCCTTCTCTCATTTTAATTTATTATACTATTTGTTTAATTGTTTTATTTCGAGTGTTGCAAATTAACAGATAATGTATGAAAAACTCAACTTATCAGTTATGAACTTCAATCATGATTTTCGATTTGTGGATTGATTGCTGCTTGCATTTCAAGAAAATATAGAACAAGAAGTTCTCGCTTGACATTCCGAAAATCCTTTGAATTTTATTTCTAACTCATATTAGTCATAAATAAAAGACCTTTCTAAAGAAAAAAAATTCTTTCATTCAATTGTGAATTGGTACTTGGAGATTTAAATTTATTGATTTTAAAATATAATTAAATCTATATCCCAAGAGACAAAATGATATTGATTTCAAGCTGTCTTTGTGGATGGTCAATTTTAATCCATGTTTTCATCAAAAATTGATACACACCATATCAATCCTATTGTTATTTTTGAACATTAATTTATTTTAACCATGAAGCGCAGTTCATTTCTATTAGCTTTGCTCCTCACCACTTTTGTGCTGAAAGCGCAGTTCAATTACACCCTCACTGGAAATCCGGTGGTCACTACAGGTTGGAACATGGGCGGAAGTGCTTCTATTTCAGGAACAGACATCGTATTAACCAATTCCACCACCTCTTCATCCGGTTATATTTATTATGCAACTCCTGTTAACCTAACAGGTTGTTCTCAATTTACAGTCACTTTTGATTTTAAAATTAGCAACAGTAGTTCAAGTCCTGCGGATGGCATTGCGTTTTGGTACATCACCAATCCGCCAACGGGTTTTGTGGTTGGCGGCGGCATCGGTTTGCCAAGTAATCCGGTTGGGTTAACCTTGCTTTTGGACACTTACGACAATGATGGCAATGTGAATAATCCAATTGGTTCTTTGCGCTATTTGAACGGCACCAACTATGTGGAAGGTTCTGCAACAGGCTTGATTGGACCTGATGTTTTGTATCAATCTTTCATGACCAATAGCCAATGGCACACCTGTCAATTGGTTTATAATAACGGAGCCATGACGGTTGCATTTGATGGCAATCCTCCTGTAATTTCAGGCAACTACTCCATTGCTATCAATGGTTATTTTGGGTTCAGTGCTTCTACAGGAGCTTCTTGGAGCACCCATAGCATCAAAAACGTATCCATTGTGGGCAACACGCTTGTAGCACCTGTTGCTAATTCACCAGTTTCTTTTTGTCAATATTCACAAGCAACGCCACTAACAGCTGTAGGTACTAGTTTGAAATGGTACACCACACCAATTGGCGGAACAGGAACAACAGTTGCACCAACACCTAATACTAATGTTCCCGGAACTTATTATTGGTATGTGAGCCAAACCGTTCCAGGATGTGGTGAGAGTAACAGAGACACCGTTGAAGTGGTGATAAAACCAAAACCAACATCACCAAATTTGAATTATAAAAACACTTATTGTGCAGGCGAGCCATTTGTGCCATTTGTAGCAAGCAATACATTGTGGTACACCACTCCAACTGGTGGTTCGGGCAATCCAATTCCACCAACCATCAACACCAATGCGCCCGATAGCGTGGTTTATTATGTAAGTCAACTTGCCAATGGCTGTGAAAGTGACCGTTCAACTGTTGTGGTGAAAATTGTTCCTTCGCCAGCTGCTGATTTTGGTTACACGATTAATTATGGTTGCGATGGAGATACTGTTCATTTCAACAACCTCACCACAAGCGGAAACTACTATCAATGGGATTTCGGAGATGGTTTTGGAGATTCCGCATCAAGTCCAACCCATATTTACCCATTGCAGGGAATTTATAATGTAAAACTTAAAGCTTACAACAACAATGGTTGTATGGATTCATCGGTGCAAAGTTTAAATTTGGCACATAGTTTAGTTGCAGCTTTCTCGCCTGATGATGATACCATATGTAATAATGGATTTGTGACCTTCATCAACCAATCCACTACAGGACCAATAGCATCCTATTATTGGGATTTTGGCGACGGAGGAGTGGATAGCAACATTAGTCCAATTCACACCTTCACCGCACCCGGGAAATACACTGTTCGATTGATTGTGAAAAACTTCGACTTAGTGGCATGTATGGACACCACATACAGAACAATAGTAGTAGATTCGATACCAACAATTAGTTTCGATCTTAGCGACAGCACTCTTTGTGAAGGAAAAGGAATTCGTTTTGCAGCTCAATATTCAGAAGCAGGTAATCAAGGAATTGTTTGGGACTTCGGCGATAATCTAGGTAAACACATTGGCAATCCTATTCAACATACTTTCGACACATCAGGCAGCTACTCAGTGAAATTACATGCTGATTATCGTGCTTGTCCTGATGTTGATTTTACCAAAAGCATTTTAATCAAACCTTTCCCTAGATTGGATTTGGGAAGCGACACCGCAATGTGCCCAAACAGCAAAGCATTAGTATTAAAAAACAAAGTGCCTGGAGCCAACGGAAGCACCAAATTATTATGGAACACAGGAGAATATGCGTCATCTATCATAGCAAAACATCCCGGAATTTACACTGCTCAAATGAATTTGGATGGATGTGCAATGGATGATAGTGTGGAAGTTTTCAAAGATTGTTATTTGGATATCCCTAATGCATTTTCGCCAAATGCTGATGGGGTAAACGATTATTTCTTACCTCGTCAATTGTTGTCAAAAGGTGTTGAAAGTTTCAGCATGACTATTTTCAACAGATGGGGACAAACCTTGTTTTTCACCGATAAAATCAACGGTCGTGGTTGGGATGGTAAATTCAACGACCAAGCACAACCACAAGGTGTTTATGTTTATCAGATTGAAGTAACTTTCAAAGATGGTAACTCTGAAAAATATATAGGAAACGTGACCCTACTTCCTTAGAAATAAAAAAAATGCTATTTTAAAATAAGGCTGCATTTTAGATGGGCAGCCTCATTTTTTTGTATTTGATTGAAATGATAATCCTAATAATTTTTAAGACCAATGTTTTGATAACATTAATTATTCTGATGCCATTGCTCTGAATTTAGGGTCAAAATCCACCATCCACTCTATGCCAAACTTATCTCTAAACATACCAAAATAGGAACCCCAAGGACTGTCGGCAATAGGCATCTCTACTTCCCCACCTTCCGAAAGTCCATGAAATATTTTATCAGCTTCTTCTTTGCTTTCTGCTGTAATTGAAATTTTACTTCTCGTTTCCTTGAGGTTATGAACACCAAGTGCTTCGGGCGAATCGCTACCCATCAAGATATCATGTTTTCCAATTGGTAAAGCCACATGCATGATTTTATTGGCTTCACTTTCTTTGGTGATACCACCAGGTATGTCTAAATCTTTAAATCGAGACAGCATAGCAAACTCTCCACCAAATACTGATTTGTAAAAATTAAAAGCTTCTTCGGCATTGCCATTGAAATGTATATAAGGATTGATTTTAGGCATAAAAAATAGCTTTAATTGGTTTCTGTATAAGATTTAAAATTGTTTAAAATAGATTGCCAACCTGCTCGTTGCATTTCTATTGGATTTGTGGTTTCAGGGTCAAACTCAACTTTTATTTCAGTGCTATTGCCACTTTTTTGTAATGAAACTGTTGCTGTTCGACCACCAAATTCATAAGAAAAGGATTCATGTTCTTTTATGGCTGTGTAAATCACTTCAAAGTCAAAACCAAAACTTCCGTCCTTGGCTTCCATTCTTGCTTTGTAGGTTCCCCCTATGCGCATATCATTGTTGGCGCTAGGGCAATGCCAACTTGGGTCTGCAAAATTCCAATGGATGATGTGCTTAGGATTGGTGTAATAATCCCAAACTTTTGGAACATCTGCATTGACAATGGCAGATACTAATATTTTTTCGCTCATAGTAGTTATTTCATTCAAAAATAACTAAATGCTTGATGTTTTTTTAAACTCAATGCAAAAAGAATAGAAATAGCGTATTCAAAAGATGAAAAAATATAAAGGCTGATTTAATCAAGTTAAACTATCTAAAAGACTAGCCAACACAAGTTGTACGTTGAACAATGAATAGCAAAATGCCCGACCTGAACGAGCAAGGTGCGGGCATTTCTAATGTGAGGTTATATGTTAGCCAGCACTGACTTTTATTGCTTTTGTAATTTGTTTTGTGAAGTTTGTATTCATCTTTAAATGGTGATGTTTACACTTCAAGTTGTTTAGTGACAAAAACTTACCCTTCGCCTAACTAAGATATCAACATTTGGAAAACTGGCAGGAGGTTTGGTAATTTGTGTGCCTGTTGGGCTAGCTTTTCATTTTCTTTGTTTTTCATTAATTATAGTTGTCCTCCTACACCCTTAAACTTCTCAATAAATGCCGTTAATTTCTGAAAAACACTGCGTTTTTTGGTTAAATATTGCGGATTTAAAGGACTCATTTTAGGTAAAAGAGCGTTTAGTTCTGTACCGTTTTCACTAGCATACTCTCGTTTTAAAGAAGTAGTTATGTAACGTTTGGCAGCTTCTTCATTTAAGTTCTCGTCTGTAATTAACTCTGTTGCTTCTTCTTTTTGTTTGGCTTGAGCATAAGTAAAGAAAGCATCTATCACATTTGCTTTGTCTTTAATTGTATCAAGGTCAGTCTCGTTGATGAAATCAACTACTAGACTTTCTTTTGCCCTATTACCAATACTTGCACGAATAACTCTGCGTATTTCTTCAATTAAAGCTGCTTTGTCTTTTTTCTTTTTGTTATGCTCGAAAATCAGTTCAAGTATATAATCAAGGTTTATTTCTTGTGACTTTAGTAAGTCAACTTCAAACACCACATCATCCCAATCAATTTTTGATTCTTCAGATTCTTTTCCTGCTTTTTCTCGTCTTAACCAGTCACGTATATCATTGTAAGTTGAGCGATAATCTTGTATAGTTCTTTCTTTCAGCAAATCAATATTTTTCATTGCTGCTATATCTTCATCTGTTACAAAATGTGCTGCCTTAAATGCTTCAACTGCCTCAGCATCATTAATGTCTATTGCTTGTAAGGCTTTTAAATGGCTAAATTCATCGTAGTTCTGCAATATGTTTTCTACACGTAAATATTCGCCAAACAATTTTGCAAACTCTTTTTTATCTTTTTCTGTAACTATTGCATCTGGTGTAGGGAACTTTTCATTTAACTCTTTTACTACTTCAACAAAACCCCTACGTGCTTCGCCTGTAGCAACATCTGTAAAACCTTCTAAATATTCTTTGTAGCTTTTTTCAAGCACTACATTTTTAGTATTACTATCCCCAAAGAGGGTAATAGCATCTATAGTAGCTTTTTCTAAGTCTCTGAATGTTACAATATTGCCAAAGGTTTTTGTGGCATCATAAATACGATTTGTTCTTGAAAAGGCTTGTATTAAACCGTGATAACGTAAGTTCTTATCTACAAACAAAGTATTTAAAGTAGGTGCATCAAAGCCTGTTAAAAACATACCTACCACAATAATTAAATCAACTTCTTTGCTCTTGATTCTTTTAGCAAGGTCACGATAATAATTTTGAAATTCTTTGCTATCAACACCATAGCTGGTTTTGAACATTGCATTATAATCGTTGATAGCTTTTGTTAAAAACTCTTTTGCACTACTATCCATTGCAGTAGGTTCGAATGTTTCATCTTGAATGTCGCCTATTGCATTTTGTTCTTCATTGGCTGCAAAGGAAAATATGGTGGCTATTCTTAAAGGCTTTTCGCTTTGTTTTTGCAAGTTGTTTAATTCTTCGTAATAGTATTTTGCTGCTTCTACACTATTAACGGCAAACATTGCATTGAACCCTTTGTTACTTCCTTGATTTCTGTGGGTTTTAATTCTAAAATTTTGTAGAATGTATTGAGAGATTTCTTTGATACGAACTGGGTGCAACAACGCTTTTTTGTTTTCTGCTGCACTTAATTTTTTCTCATCAATTTCTGTTTCAATACTCTTAAAATGTGGGCGAACATTATTATAATCGACTTTAAACTTTAATACTTTTTCATCTCTAATAGCATCGGTAATAACATACGAATGTAGCTCTCTTCCAAATACACTTGCTGTAGTTTCTGCCCCTAAGGCATTTTGTGGAAATATGGGTGTGCCTGTAAAGCCAAATTGATAGAATTTTTTAAACTTTTTATTGAGTTGCTTTTGTGCTTCGCCAAATTGACTACGATGACATTCATCGAAAATAAACACTACTTGCTTTTGATAAATAGCCAAGTCACCTTCTGTTTTCATTAAGTTGTTTAGCTTTTGGATAGTGGTTACAATGATTTTATTATCATCTTTCTCAATGTTTCTTTTTAAGCCTGCCGTACTATCACTACCATTTACACTATCTGGCGAAAAGCGTTGGTATTCTTTCATTGTTTGATAGTCTAAATCTTTTCTATCCACTACAAAAAACACCTTATCAATAAAGTCTAACTGCGTGGCTAAACGTGCAGCTTTAAAGCTTGTTAATGTTTTGCCACTACCTGTGGTGTGCCATATATAACCACCACCATCTACACAAGACCATTTTTTAGATTGATACGAACTAGCAATTTTCCATAGCATTCTTTCAGTTGCTGCAATTTGATATGGACGCATAATGAGCAATGTATCGCTTGTGTCAAAAACTGAATAAGTGAGCAATACATTCAGCAACGTATGCTTTTGAAAAAAGGTTGCTGTAAAATCTTTTAAGTCTTTAATCAATTCATTTTTGGCATTAGCCCAATTCATTGTAAAGTCGAAACTGTTTTTGTTACGCTCTACTGTGTTGGCAAAATATCTGCTATCAGTACCGTTTGAGATAACAAAAATTTGAATGTACTTGTAGAGTGAGTTTTTACTGTTAAAACTTTCTTTTGAATAACGATGTACCTGATTAAAGGCTTCACGGATAGCAACCCCACGTTTTTTTAATTCTACTTGCACCAAAGGCAAACCATTCACTAATATGGTTACATCATAACGGTTAGCATTTGTGCCTTTCTGTTCAAACTGGGTAATTACTTGTACTTTATTGCGTACAATATTTTTTTTATCTACTAAGTAAATGTTTTGAATATGCCCATCATCAAAGACAAAATCGTGTATATAATTATCATGTATTTTTCTTGTTTTTTCAATCAGGTTATCGCTTGGTTTATCTAAATATTCTTCTACAAAACGTGTCCATTCAGCATCTGTAAATAGTACGCTGTTTAGCGATTGTAATTGCACTCTTACATTCGCTAACATAGCTTCGGGCGAGTTGATGTTTGTAGGATTTTCGTAGCCTTGCTGTACCAAATCCTGTATAAACTCTTTTTCTAAAGCAGCTTCTGTTTGATATACGGCAGGTGCATCGTTTAAAACAGCATATTTAGTGTACTTATCTAGTACAATGAAATTGTTCGATTCTGCTATGGTTTTATATTGCGACATTTTTAATTTTTCAATTTATCGTTATCCCATTTTTGGGGATTATTAATTATATATTCTGCAATGCAATTGTAATCATTTTCATTGCGTATGATATGTTCCCAATAATTGCGTTGCCATAATTTACCATCAAAGGGTTCCCACCCCATTGTTTTTACCCCACGAATATATTCATTGGTGGTCATGGTTTTAAACCATCCCACCACCCGATGTAGGGGCGAACCTATGTGTTCGCCCAATATTTCATGTTCACCCATTATTTTGGTATTACCATCGGCAATATTGGTATCAGGGCAGACACGCAGGTTTGCCCCTACGTGTTCGCCCAATATGTTTTCAATGTGTTCGCCCAATATTTCATGTTCACCCGTAGGGGCAATCCTATGTGATTGCCCATTTGAATTGGGTTCGGTGTTGATTTCAGGGCAGACACGCAGGTCTGCCCCTACGTTTTCAATAATACAATGGAAATGGTTGGGCATTACAATCATTTCGTGGCAACGGATATCATGGAATTTATTTTCCAATTCATGATACCATTTTGCAATCATTTGCCCGGCATCGTTCAATATCATTTCGGGCGCATTTTCGGGTGCAATTCCGGGCGAACACGTAGGTTCGCCCCTACGGATTTCGCCGAATAAACATGCCCGGTTTTGGATGCAAATGGTTATAAAATACAATCCTGCCTGCGCATAATCGTATCCTTTTAATCGGATGGATTTACGGTGATGGATTTGTGGATTGTACTGCATTTTATTTTTTTTGGTTTGTTGGGGCGAACCTATGTGTTCGCCCTATTGCGTGTTCGCCCATAATATTGGTATTAGGGCAGACACGTAGGTCTGCCCCTACGGGTTTGGAAATGTTAACAATAAATCTCTATAATATTCATATTGCATTTTGCGTAATTCAATTTCTTTGGGTAATCCTTCGCTGATAGAATTGGTGAGCACATCAAATTTATCGAGTATGGAAACTATGCGTTCTTGTTCTTCTATAGATGGAATGGGGATTATGATTTTAGCCATATCTGTTGCTGAAACATCAATAACCTTTGTTCCTTTTGCCAATTTTCTTTTCTGACTTGCAAACATTTCTGTTTGTGAAAAATAAGCAAAATACTTACCTGTTATCAAGTGCTTAGATGGTTTAAATATAGTAGCGTGACCACCTGTAACAGCTTGTTCTTCACCTAAATAAACTAGTGCTTTTCCAACATCTTCCAAATTTTCACTTGTATTGGTTATAACTACATCTCCCGTATCTACTTTTTTTAACTTTTTAGCAGTTTCAATTGAAACAAAAGATTTAGTTTCAGTTGTAAAAGTTTTGTAAAAGGTATAAATCTGACCATAATGAATTGCAGGGACACCTGTTTCTGTAAAGTCTGATTTAGGTAAACCACCACCACGAACTAATTCTCCAACCTCCCCCAAACTCTTCCATTCCACTTCACCCTCATTAAAAGTCAACAACTGCTCACGGTAGTAATTGTATTGTTGTTTACGAGCTGTAAGCTCTGCTGTAAGCTCTGCTGTAAGCTCGGTGAACTTATCTAATATGCCAACTATTTTTTCTTGAAC